>NZ_JBMDWU010000056.1:0-48216 GCF_048594385.1 Micromonospora sp.
ATGACCGCTCCGGTAACGGCGACCACCGACCACCGCACCGACGACAGGGCAGCTCGGGCCGGTACGACCGTCCCGTGATGACCTTCGACTTCGACGGCTGGCGAGGTCGCCGGTCGTCACGCGCAACGGCTGCGGGATCTCCTCGGCCGGCGGCTGACGTCCACCTGGGTGGTGTGGGAGGGGAGGGGCGCGCGGTTCATGTCGAGTTGGTGAACCGCAGTCCCTTCCCCCGGGGGTTTCCGCCGTCGTCGAGTGCTGCCAGCAGGCGCAGCCCGTCCTCGGCGGGGCTCTCCGGCGGCGCCGACATGACTATCAGTTCCGTGCCCGATCCGTCGGGCAGGGCGAAGTTCTCCTGGTGCAGTTCCAGCAGTCCGACCAGCGGGTGCCGGAAGGCCTTGCGTCCATGGGTGCGGGCGCGCACGTCCGCGCGGGCCCAGAGCCGGCGGAAGCGTTCGCTGCCCATGGACAGTTCGCCGATGAGCGAGGCCAGGCGCGGATCGCCGGGGTGTTTGCCGGCGGCCAGGCGAAGGTGCCCGACCACGTCGAGGGTGCACTTCTCCCATTCCGCGTAGAGACCACGCTCGGCTTCCTCGAGGAAGATGTGCCGGGCGGTGTTCAGGCCCGTCGGGGTGCGGCCGTAGAGAAGTCCGGCGAGGCGGTTACCGGCCACCACGTCCATCCGGTGGTCCATGATCAGGGCCGGCGCGTCGATGATCAGGTCGAGTACGCGCAGCAGCTCCGCCCGGGGGCGACCGCCGGGTGACCTGTCGCGACGGCGGCGCTGCCGGGCCAGCCGGTGCAGGTGGCCGCGTTCGGTCTCGTCGAGTCCGAGGACCCGGGCGAGCGCGTCGAGGACCTGTTCCGACGGTTGGGTGGCGCGGCCCTGCTCCAGGCGTACGTAGTAGTCGACGCTCACCCCGGACAGGTGGGCGACCTCCTCGCGACGCAACCCCTCGACGCGGCGTCGGCCGTCGGTCGGGATGCCGGCGACCGACGGGTCGACCCGGGAGCGCCGGGTACGCAGGAAGCCCGCGAGATCGTCCATGACCTCCAGTATCGCTGCGACGACAGGCGGGCGGGTGGTCCTGCCAGTACCAGGAAGTCCGGTCCGACGGAACGCGCGTCCCTGAACGGCGCGCTCCCGGCCGTCGAGCATGGGTGGCGACACACGCCGTCGAAAGGACCAGCCGTGAAGACCCTCATCGTGTACGCCCATCCGGAGCCGCGTTCGCTGAACGGTTCGCTGAAGGATGTCGCGGTGTCCACCCTCGAGGCCGCCGGTCACGAGGTACGGGTGAGTGACCTGTACGCGATGAACTGGAAGGCCGCCGTGGACGCGGCCGACTTCGGCGGGTACGCCACCAGCCCGCTGCGGGTGGTACGGAGTTCGGGTGGGGCGTACGACGCCGGCGCGCTCACCCCCGACGTGACGGAAGAGCAGGAGAAACTGCTCTGGGCCGACACGGTGATCTTCCAGTTCCCGCTGTGGTGGTACACGATGCCGGCCATCCTCAAGGGCTGGGTGGACCGGGTGTTCTCCTTCCACTTCGCCTACGGCGTGGGCGTGCACGACGAGACCCGCCACGGCGAGCGTTACGGTGAGGGGACGCTGCTCGGCCGGCGGGCGATCCTCTCGGTGACCGTTGGCGGCCCGCAGTCGCACTACACCGATCGCGGGATCAACGGCCCGATCGAGGACCTGTTGTTCCCGATCCACCACGGGATCCTCTACTACCCGGGCCTGGAGGTGCTGCCGCCGTTCGTGCTGTACGGCGCCTACAGGATCTCCGATGACACGTTCGCGGACGCCGCGACAAGGTGGAAGCAACGACTGTTGACGCTGGAGACCACCGCGCCCATCGCGTTCCGGCGGCAGAACTTCGGTGACTACGAGGTGCCGTCACTGCGGTTGAAGGAGGGCCTGGAGACGGCCGGCCGCAGCGGTTTCAGCCTGCACGTGCGGGACCAGCCGCCGGGACGATGAACAGTCACCGTCGATGACCTCACACCGCGCGGCAACGACCTGCGGGGCCGATCCGGGCCAGGGCGCCGTTCTCCAGGGCCGTCCACAGGGCGCCGTCGGGTCCGAGGGCGATGCCGTGCGGCTCGGAGCGCGGGGTGGGCAGGTCATGGACCTCGATCGTCCCGTCGGTGGTGATGGAGCCGACCCGGTTGCCCGCCCACTCGGTGAACCACAGGTCGCCGCCGCCACCGGTGGTGACGGCGTGGGGGCGGGCGGCGCGGTCCGGTAGCGCAAACTCGGCGATCGCGCCGGCGGGGGTGATCCTTCCGATCTGGCCGGCAGCGATCTCGACGAACCAGACGGCTCCGTCCGGGCCGGCGGTGATCCCCACGGGGGCGGCGGCGTCGGTGGGCAGCGGATGCACGGTGACGGTGCCGGCCATGTCGATCCGGCCGATCGCGTTCGCCTGGTTCATCGTGAACCACATGGCGCCGTCGGGGCCGGCCGTGATGGCCGACGGGTAGGCGCCGGTGACCGGGAGCGGGAAATCGCTGGCCGCGCCGTCGGTGGTGATCCGGCCGATGCGGTCGGCGTTCATCTCGGTGAACCACAGGGCGCCGTCGGGCCCGGGGGCGATGCCGTACGGGCCGCCGCCACGGCTGGGTACGGGGAACCTGGTGGTGTCGCCGTCGGTGGTGATCCGGCTGATCCGGTGGGCCCGCGACTCGGTGAACCACAGCGCGCCGTCGGGCCCGGCGACGATGATCGTGGGCTGCCCGGCGGGGTCGACGAGGTAGGTGGTCGGTGGCGTGCCCGGGACCATCCGTCCGACCCGGCCGCTGTGGGCGAGGGTGAACCACAGCGCGTCGTCGGGTCCGGTGGTGACGCCGTACAGGCCGCTGCGGGCGTCGGTCACGGGGTGTTCCTCGATGAGGACGGCGGTCACCGGGTTCGCTCCAGTCCGTACTCGATGGCGGTGCGTTCGATCTCGGCGGGCGTGCCGGTCATCAGGGTGCGGGAGTGCCGGGTGATCAGGTCGGCGGGCCAGTCCCACCACGCGGCCCGCCGGAGCCGGTGGACGTCGTCGTCGCTGAAGCGTTGCCGGATCGGTCGCGCCGGATTCCCGCCGACGATCGTGTAGGGCGCGACGTCGGTGGTGACCACCGCGCCGGCCGCGATGATCGCCCCGTCGCCGATGTGTACGCCCGGCATGACCGTGGCGCGGTGACCGAACCACACGTCGTTGCCGACGACGGTGTCGCCCCGGCTGGGCAGGGCGAGCACGACGTCGAGGGTCCGCTCGGCCCACTCGCCGCCGAAGAGGGTGAACGGGAAGGTGGACGGGCCGACGACCGGGTGGTCGCCGCCGGCCATCAGGAACCGGGTTCCTGCCGCTATCGCGCAGAACCGGCCGATGACGAGCTGTTCCGGTCCGTAGTGGTAGAGCACGTTGCGCTGCTCGAAGCCGGTCGGATCGTCGGGATCGTCGTAGTACGTGTAGTCCCCGACGACGATTCTGGGGGAGGTGACCAGCGGCTTGAGGAACACCACACGGGGATGCGCCGCCACGGGGTGAAGGGCCGTCGGGTCGGGCGTCACGGGGAACCTCGCTCGTTAAGACTACGGATGTAGCGATAACATCGTGGCATGGCGTCGCCCCCACCGACAAGCGATCCTCCCGACGAGACGGTGACCGCCCCCACGCGTCGACCCGGCGGGCGCAGCGCGGCGGTCCGCCGCCGCGTCCTCGACGCCGCGCTCGCCCAGTTGGTGCAGCACGGCTACGACTCCCTGAGCATCGAGGTGGTCGCCGAACGCTCGGGTGTCCACCGCACGACGGTCTACCGGCGCTGGCGGGACGTCGGTGGCCTGCTGGCCGACGTCCTCGACGAGGCGGGGGCCGACGCCTGGCGTCCGCCCGACACGGGATCGCTCGAAGGTGACCTGGTCGCGGTCAACCACGAGGTCTACACCGCACTGACCACCGACCCGGTGACCGTCGCGCTGATCGCCGCGTCGTTCCGGTCCGAGCGGGCCGCCCGGGCCCTGAGCGCCTTCTGGGCCGGCCGGTACGACCGCTGCGCCGACATCACCCGCCGCGCCGTCGAACGGGGTGAGGTTCCGCCGGACACCGATGCGCGCCAGCTGCTCATCGCCACCACCGCCCCGCTGTACCACGAGCTCCTGCTTTTGCGGGCGACGACGGAGGCGGACCTTCCCGACCGTGTCGCCCGCAGCGCGGCCACCGCCGCCCGAGCCGGCGCCTTCAGCAGCCCGGCGAGGTCGACCACGCCGTAGTGGTTCGACCATGCCGGCCTTTGCCGGGGTGATCAGTTACCCGCTGATCCCACCCGTTGCGCCTCGGCGATCGCCTCCTCGACGGCCTGCCGTGCGCCGTTGGTGCGGGCGACGACCTGCATCAGGACCTGCTTGATGCCGTCCAGCGCCTGTAGCAGCGGTCCGGGTTGGCCACCCTGCAGGACCGTGGTGACGAGCTGCTGCGTCTCACCGATCCGGGTGACGGCACCGCCGGCTGCGTCACGGGCGGTGCCGACGGCGCTCTGCACGGGCGTCAGCGCGGCGATCGTCTCCTGCGGGGTGGCCTGCTCGGGTACGGCGGCGACGGCCTTCGTCGCCTCACCGATCGAACCTTCGAGCCGCCCCAGACCGCCCTGGACATCGGTGAGGGCGCTTCGCACCCGGGCCACCCCTGCGGCGACGGCGAGGAAGCCGGCGCCCGCGGCACGCAGCGCCACCTCCTGCGCCTGCCGGTCGGCGGTGGCGGTCAACCCCTGGGCCCGTTCGACGCCGGCCATCAGGGCACGCAGCTCACCAGTGATTCTCTCAACGGCTGACATCGAAGCGGCATCCCCAATCGAGAACGGCGAACGGGTGCACCCGACGCTACCGAAGGCACTCCACGGCCACCAGAGACAGCAGCAGGAGTCCGACACATGCTGCCGTGCCCGAAGCGTCGAGACCGTGGACGCGATCGCGGACGTTCGGCGCGACCGGCGGCTCAGAACCCGCCACGTTCGTGGGCGCGGTCCAGTCAGGCCACGCCGATCGGGAGGGCGGGACCCAGCAGCAGGCCGCCGTCGAGTACCAGTTCGGTCCCGGTCGCGAACGACGCGTCCGGTGAGGTGAGGTAGAGCAGCGCCGCGCTGACGTCTGCGGGGTCGCCGAGGCGGGGGATCGCGTAGGGCCCCGGGTCGTAGAAGTCGGAGATCGGCCGTTCGCCGGGCGCGGCTGGTTCGTGGATGAGGTTGGTCGAGACGACTCCGGGGTGGATGACGTTCACCCGGATGTTGTCCCGACCCAGTTCGAGTGCGGCGCTCAGGGTCAGGCCCCGGATCGCCCATTTGCTCGCGACGTAGGAGGCGTAGCGGGCGGTGCCGCCGTACGCCATCGTCGAACCGATGTTCACGATCACGCCGCCGCCGGCTCGTCGCATCGCCGGGGTGACGGCTTTGATGCCGAGGTACTGCCCGGTCACGTTGATCGCGAAGGTGCGGTCCCAGCGGGCGCGGTCGGTGGACTCGATCGTGGTGGCGGGGTTCTGGGTACCCGCGTTGTTCACCAGGATCGTCAGCGTGCCGAAGGTGTGCTCGGCCGCGGCGACGGCGGTTGTCCAGTCGTCTTCACGGGCGACGTCCAGGCGGACCGCGACGGCCCGTCCGCCCAGCTCCGCGGCGAGGTCGGTGGCCCTGCCCAGGCTTCCCGCCGTACTGCCGATGACGACGTTCGCGCCCTCGGCGTGGTAGGTCCGGACGTGGCTTTCGCCGAGTCCTCCGGTGCCGCCGGTGATCAGTGCGGTCTGGTTGGTGAAACGTGACATGGCATGTCCTTCGAGGAGTGAATCTGGTGAGCTGACCGGCTCACCTCACCATCTGACGCTACGGCCGACGGTAAGATGAGTCAAGTGACTCACCTCGCCATCGGGCATACTGGGATCCATGAGCACCGAGCCGTCGGCGTACCACAGGCGCGTCGCCGAGGAGAAGCGCGCGGCCATCCTCACGGCCGCCACCGGCCTGTTTCTGGCCTCCGGCTATGACGGAACCTCCCTCGCCAGGATCGCGGAGGCGGCCGGGGTCTCCAAGGCCACGCTCTTCAAGCAGTTCCCCACGAAAGCGGCGCTTTTCGACGCGATCGTGACGGAGTCCTGGCAGGTCGAGGACGCCGACGCACCGGAGCCGTCGGCCGAGGACCTGAAGGCCGGCCTGGCCACGATCGGTCACCGGTACGTCGAACTGCTCACCCGCCCGGGGATGACCGCGCTGTTCCGCATCGTCATCGCAGAGTTGCCGCGTTTCCCCGAACTCGGCGAGGCGCAGTTCAGCCGAGGAAAGATGCCCTACTTCGAGTCGGTCAGCCGCTACCTCGTCGCCGCCGACAGGGCCGGCTCGGCAACGGTCGACGACCCTGATCTCGCCGCGACCCAGTTCCTCGGGATGATCTCCAATTTCGTCTTCTGGCCCACGCTCCTGCTCACCGACTGGGCACCGCAGCGGACCGCGATCGAACACGCTGTGCGGGAAGCGGTCAACACCATGTGCGCCCGCTACCAGACCTGACCGGGCCGGGCCTCACCCACCTGATCGCCGATGACGCAGATCCTCACCCCTCGACAGCCGCAACGAGAACACCCCGCCGCAAAGCAATGTCCTAGGACGCTTTAGGGGGAGTGGCGCAGCGGCGTCGTCGACGTGCACCAACACCGGGTGCTGGGTAGCGGTACCAACGCCGCAGGTGCTCGCTCACCAGTGACGGAACAGGACAGGGCTGGGCTGGACCTCGGCCGCGCTGCCGTCAATCCGTCGCGCTTGCGGTGACGAGGTCGGTCAGCGGTGCGGTCGGTAGCGCGATCCAACCCTCGGTGACGGCGCTCGCCAGTTCGGCGGGACCGGGGCGGGTGGCGTGCCCGACGGCAGCCGCACGCGCGGTGAGGGCAGCGACGACAGCGTCCACTGCGTGGTCGCTGTGCCGGCACGCCGATTCGAACTCGCCGAGCTGTAGCCACGGCGTAGCGGCCATCAGTCGGTCCATCAGATCGTTCAGCGCACCGTTGTTGCGTCGTCCCTTGTACCGCTGGTTCGGCAGCTCCCAGTGCCTCAGCGACGCTGCCGGATAGACCTCGGTGACCGTTCCGCAGCCGCTGCGGTCCACGGGTTGCCCAGCTGCGGCGAGCCGCGCCAGGAGACCGGCACATCGCATCGCCGTGTGTGCGATCCGGTCCGCTGCGACGCTGAGTGGGTTGCGACCCGTCACCTCCCGGGTCACCAGGTCGGTGTGACGCCAGGCCAGGCTGCGGCGCCAGTCGCGCCCGATCAGATCGGTGGGGGTGACCATCTCGCCACGGTGGTGGGCGACGACGAACTCCACGAACGGCGCAGGCCACCCCAACGGACAGTCGATCCCCACCTTGTCGGCCGTCGACGCCGCCCGGAGAAGCTCGTCATCGTCGGCTCCGATAACCAGTTCCTCCAGCACCGCTGTGGTCCCGGTCCAGCGAATCCAGGCCACGGCGGTGTTGGTGTCCTCCGCTGCAAGATCGATTCCCGCCGTCAGCATCTGCCGAACCTACTGGGTACGGTGGATTCCCGATTGCTCATCACGTCGTTCCGCGCCGGTCGACCACATGTCTGTGGGTCGCTTCAGGATAGAGCGGCGTGGGCCTCGGTGAGGAAGCGGTCGAGGTCTTCGCCGTGGGCGATCGCCGCGTCGCGGACGGCGTCGATCGCGGCGCCCAGCGGGTCGTGCTCGGCCAACGCGACCAGGGCGGGGAATGCGACAGCCTGTTGGAGCATCCCGGTGACGCGGAGTGTGCCGTACACCGCCGGGTTCGGCGCGAGGGGAATGACGGTACGGGGCACCTCAGGGTCCGACAACAGACGGCGGGTCGCGGCGGCACCGTGCTGCTCGGTGAAGGCGCGGGGCAGTGGACGACCGGCCTCGGCGGCGGCGAGAGCATCGGCGATCCAGCCGATCTGCTCCAGCCCGGCCACCCGCATCGCGCGGCGGGCCGCCCAGCAGGCCATCTCCCGCTGGCGATCGGCGGGCAGCGCCTCGATGCGGTCGAGCAACCGGCGGTCGATCCGTGCCAGGGACTGCGCGTGTCCGAGGAGTTTGCGGACACGATCCGACGGGGGAGCGCCTCCCCAACGTTCGGCCTCCCGTTCGGCCCGGAGCCGGCGGAGCTTCTCGGCCTGTGCGGTCGCCTCGGCGGCCTGTCCCCGCAGGGTCTCCGTCCAGGGGAGTGTCCCGGTGCCGTCGAGCAGGTGGTCCCAGATCAGGCCGAGGGCCACGGCGTGCCGGCCCCGTACCCCCTCATGCCGCAGCGTGACGCCGTCGGGCCCGGTGGTCAGCCGTACCGTGCTGGGCTCGTCGTCCGGCACGGTGGTCAGCGGGTCGGGGAAGAGCGGTGAATCGGCGGTCGCCCACGACCACCTGAAGGTTTCCGCGTCGACCCGGTCCAGGCGCACCTCCAGGTCACCGACGGGCAGCACGCCCACCGGCAGGGCCACCGGTGCGGGCCGGTGGCGGACCACCGTCACCCGGGCGAGTCCGGTGTCGTCCTCGTACGGGTCGGGTGGACGTGGCGGCATCCCCGCCGGCCGGGTGGACGGACGCGGCACCAGGGACAGCATCGCCCACTCGGCCGCCTCCGCCGGCTTCTGCTCCCAACGGCGTGCCGTCGGGTCGGCCAGTACCGTGCGGCACGGCGTCTGCTCGCTCACCGCCCACACATGCAGCTCGTGCTGCTCGGGCGGGTCGTCGTCGGTGCGTACCCCCTCGTGCAGGCGGCGGCGGGCGTGCACCCGTACGCGGATCAGCCCGCGCGGCACGGCGACGTCGTCGAGGTTCTCCGCGGAACCGCTCATCAGGCCGACCACCGACAACCGGCCGCTGGGACTCCAGAGGGTAGCCTCACTGATCGCGTCCCAACCGGCGTCGACCTCCGCCGGCGGGCCGGACAGCACCCGCAGGCGTGCCTCGATCTCACCCGTGTGGATGCCGCAGAAGCCGGTGACGTGATTCGGCCCGCCCACGTGCAGGAGGTCATCACCGACGGTGTAGATCGGCATGCCGTCCCCGCCGGGCAGGGTGACCACCTCGTACTGGCAGTAGCTGACGTGCAGTCGCGCCCAGCCGGTCATGGGGTGAACCGCCGCGCGGTGAGCCCGGGCGGGCAGGCCAACGGCCACTGACCGGCAGCCCCGCCCATCGTTGTGTCATCCCGAACCGTCACCGTGACCATCCCGCCGTGTTCCATGCCGTCGAGGTGAACGGCATCATGGCATGACGGTCCGACGCAACCGCTCCCGTCAGCCGCCCGGACAGCGGTTGTCGCCCCCGCTGTACTCCACACAGTGCTCCGGCGCGACGGGCGTCGTTCTCGGCACCGGAGTGAGGTCATGGCCGACGCGCACGGCGAACGGCAGGGCGGGCACGGCGATCACGACAGCCAGCACCAGGAAGACGACAGCGGTGCGGACCAGCCGTAGCCGGTACGCGACGAGCGCGACGATCGCTGGCCCGGCGACCGCCACCACCATGGCGACGAACAGGGCCAGACTCGCCCGGTATCTGAGGTCAGCGAGCGTGCCGGGCTGGTCGCCGTTGTTGACGTTCCACAGCTCGAGAGCGATGCTCACCCACCAGGCGGCTGCCGCGATCAGCCCGCCGACCCAGAGCAGGACCACCAGGCCTACGATCGGGCCACCCCGTCGACCCGCGCCGACCCCGTCAGACGTCATCCGGTCCAGCGTGGACGGCCCGACCCGACCAGGCATGAGTCGGCGTACTCAGCTGCGCTCGCTGAAGCGGCGGCCGACGACGTTGCGGTCGGCGTGCACCGCCGGGTCGAAGCACGGCGGAGGCCTCCACGTGAGCCCCTTCGCCTGGCGGTGGGCGATCGGATGAGGAACCCTGCCTGTGCGGCAGCCACCCGACGCCTTCCGTGGCGGCCCGCAGGGCATCCGACAGTGGTTACGCGTAGGCGCTCGGGGCGGGTACCTCTGTGAGCCTCCACCGGTCGCCGTGGCCCGTGGCGATCGCGATCGCCTCGACCATCCGACGGGCCGCCGTCGGGTCGTCGACGGAGCTGGTGGCGGCTCCGAGGTCGGCCGGTGGCCCGCCGGCGAGGCTCGCGGCAACGGCGGCCATGTGCCGGTCACGGTCCGGCACGGCGGCGGTCGCCGCGAATCCGACCACTGCCGCCCAATCGGTGACCCGTCCCATCCGCACGACCTCGTCGTCCCACAACAGATCCAGTATCCGCACGAGGTCGCCGAAGCCCGGCTGGTCGGGGAGCGCGGTCAGGGTCAGCAGGTGTACGGCGGCCCCCTGGCCGGGCGAGGCACCGGTGGCGATGTCGGTGCGCAGGGCGATCCGGATCTCGTCGCCGGTGAACCCCGAAGCAAAGTCCGGTGGGGGAGGCCTCCGATGCAGCGGCGGTGCCGAATCGGGATCCTTCAACAACTCCGCCACCCGCAGGCACTCCACACACGACGGCATCGCGGTGATGTTCACGTGCGTGTCGCTGCGGTACATCTCGTAGGCGAGGTCGATCGCGCACTGGTCATGGCCCCAGACCGGACGCCCCGGAGTCGAACACAGCGTGAACCCCCGAGACCCGTATTCCCCGGCGCGTTCGAGAGCGAGATCCACCGACAGATGTTGGAACGTGCCGTCCGTACACGGTCGAGGTGTCATCGTGTCCTCCCCGGCACCGGGTGCTGTGACGGTCGCCTGTGACGACACAGTTTATCCCGTCCAAAGACCGGATCAGTTGAGATCGATTATCGACCGGTGTAAGTTCTGGCGGCTCGACCGTCGCTGTCAGGATTCATCGGAGGGTTGCCGGACTACTGGCAGGGGCCGGGCCGGCAGCGACATCCCGAACGTCCTTGCACAATGGGGTACCACGCATCGAAAGACCGGATCTGTCGCGGGGCGTGCTCAGGTTGGCGCACCGGTGGACGCGCGGGATCAGGTCGGACCCGCTGCCGTGACCGGCCGTCCGGCCGGCTTGGGCCGACGGACGAGTGGCGGTGGACGCCATCCTGGGGCTGCCGGCGTTACCGACAGGTCGTTCCGGTAGCCCTGCTGGCACGTCGCGCCGGCTCAGCGGGTGGCGACGTCGACAGCTCGGGCGGGGTAGCCGTCCTGGCCTGGGACTTCGTAGCGGCAACGCACTCGCTGACCCGGCGTCAGGCTTCGGTATTCCGTGGGCCCCGCGACGATGTGGCTGAAGTGCACCCAGACGATCAGCTCAGTGTGATCGAGGGCGATGGTTCCCCAACCTTCGTCCGGGTGCCAGGTCTCCACCACGCCGCTGTCCTGCAGACCCTGATCGCTCACGATCGCCAGCGTATCGGTGGGCGGAGGCCGCGCGTGACTGCCGCGCGAGCCGCTGCCAGGGTCATCACCCGGCCGGGCCGCGGACACGGACACCCTGCACCGTGGCTCCTGCGGCTACGACAGCGAGAGCAGGATCAACGGTCGACGCACCGTCACCGACGTCTCCCGACAAAAAGTTCCGATCGACGGCAACCTGCCGGCGGTGGATCGCATGTACCCGGATGTACGCAACGATCACCACGATCCATAGGGGTCCGGAAATGTCTGCACGTCGCTTCCTGCTGCTTCCCGCTGCCGCCGTCCTGTTCGTACCCGCCTGTTCCGCCACGGAGGCGCCCCGGGCCGACGCGACCGCATCCGCGCCCGCTGCGACTGCCACGGCGGCACCCGGCGCCAGCTCGACCGTGTCCGCGCCGGCCACGGCTGCCCCGACGGACGGCGCCCCCGCCACCAGGCCCACCGTCACCGCCAAGGCGGCCGGGGGTGTCGCGAGCGCCGAATGTCCCTCAGGGACCGACCTGCAGAAGCTGATCGAGCTGCCGAAGGGGATGACCTTCGGCCGCGTCGAGTGTGTGAAGGGCTGGGCGGGAGCCGTCCCGCAGGGCCCGAAGACCGGTGACGGCGTCTACCTGTTCCACCACACGGCCGGTACGGGCTGGAAGTACTACGGCGAGGGCAGCGGATACGACTGCAGGGACCTCGGCCTCACCGAGCCGGCACCGTTCTGCATCTCCGGCTGACCGCAGGGGCCGGGTTTGCGTGCTGTGGCGCACGCTGGCTACGGTGTGCGCCACAGTCAGCCGGCCGCACCGACGCCGTCGTGCCCTGACAACCTGTGCCGGCACGTCGGGGGATGCGAGCGGGGCATGGCGGACTCGATCGACGACCAGTTCCGGGAGTTCGTCCGGACCCGCTCGCCGGCTCTGCTCCGGACGGCGTTCCTGCTGACCGGCGATCGGCACCTCGCCGAGGATCTCGTGCAGGACGCACTGGCCCGGACCCACCGGGGCCGGCGGCGGCTGCACGACCCGGGGCACTTCGAGGCGTACACCCGTACCGCGATGTACCACCAGCAGGTGAGCTGGTGGCGGCGGCGCAGGGTGGCCGAGTCCCTTCCCGGGGAACTGGCCGACGTGGCCCAGCCCGGCAGTGACCACGCCGGCCGTACCGATCTCAAGCTCGCCCTGCACCAGGCGCTCGCCCGGCTCACCCCACGGCAGCGGGCGGTGCTGGTGATCCGCTTCTTCGAGGACCGCAGCGAGGCCGAGGCCGCGCAGCTGTTGCAGTGCTCGGTCGGCACGATCAAGAGTCAGACCAGCAAGGCGTTGGCCCGGATGCGGGAGCTCGCGCCCGAGCTGCTCTCGGCCGTGATGGAGGAGGCCTGATGACCGACGACCTCGGGCCGCTGCGTCAGGCCCTGTCCGAGCTGAGCGAGCACGGCGGCAGCGCCGACCTGTACGAGGGGACCCTGCGCAGGTCCCGGCAGTTGCGACGGCGGGCGGCCATCACCACCGGTGCCGCAGCCGCAGCGTTGGTGTTCGCCGTCGGCGGTACGGTCGCCTTCGCCGTCAACCACCGGCCCGGCCCGTCGGCACCTCCCGCAGCCGACCCCGGGCAACCCGACTGTCCATCGATCGACACCCTCGGGGACCTGGTCGAACTGCCGACTGGCTGGTCCTTCGCGGCCACCGGTGTGCAGTGCGCGCAGACGTGGGCGGCGGCCGAGGTGAAGCGGCCGGCGGGCGGCGACATCCGCTACCTGTTCCACTACACGGCCGAGGCGGGGTGGCGGTACCAGGAACAGGGCACCGAATGGGAGTGTAGGGAACTCGGCCTGACCCGGCCGGCACCGTTCTGCACCTCCTGACCGCCTGTCGCCCGGACCGGCCACGTTCCTCGCCGCGCGGTCGGCGCGGCACATCGAGCATCACCGACCCGTTACCGAAGGTAGGTGAAGATTCACTCAGGGCTATCGGATTTGGCGGGCGGCGTTGTAGCATCGAACTCGACCTTGGGAGATCAAGTCTCTTTCGAGGTGGTGATTGGCGTGCTGATTCGGCGACCTCGCCGGACTTGATGCGAAGGCGGGCAGGAATTCGGCAATCCCCTCGCGATGACGATGTGAATTCACCCTGTCAGCCTCGCGTCCTTCGGGGTGCGGTGGCGGCCCGCCCGGCGGCGTGGCTGCGTCTGTCCGCCGTCGAGGAACCCACCGACCAACATAAATTAACCTGACCGAAACGTATTGTGCGATCCGGCGCTCTCCCCGGTGGTGTCCCTGCGAAGTGGCCTGCGGTAACCCGCCGATCCTCCCTTGATTTTCCGACCATTTCCCATGATGATGGCTCATCATGCGGTGTTGCACTCGCAATATCAGACTATTATTTGATCTGGCGGAGGGCGGTCCAGGGCGCCTGCCGGTGCATTGTGGCGCGGTCCAGCGGCCACCATAGAGCTGATTTCCAGGCGATACGATGTGATGGATTTCGGCTCAGCGGGGAAAAGGATGTCCGTCGCCGGAGAGGCCTTCGGCGGCAATTCACCTTCGATGGGAATGCTGAGAATAGGCCCGGAATCCGGGTCCGAGGTATGGGTCGGGCGAGAGCGTGAGCTGAGCCTCACGCAGACAGCGCTGACCCGGCTGGCGCGGGGGACCGGTTCGGCGCTCCGGCTGGTCGGTGAGCCGGGCATCGGCAAGACCCTGCTGCTCACCATCATCGCCCAAGCCGCAGCCGACCGCGGACACCAGGTGTTCCACGCCGTCGCCGACCAACTCTCCCACCAGTCACCACTGAGCGTCCTACTCGCCTGTCTCGGCGTCCGCCAACGGCCGGACGATCCGTCCCGGGCGGACATCACCCAGACCCTGCTCGGCCGACCGCCGGTCTTCCCCGCCACCGGGTCGGCCCTGGCCGCCGTGGCCGACATGCTGGTCTCCCTCGTCGACGACCTCTGCGCGGCGGGCCCGACCGTCCTGATCGTCGACGACGCACACTGGATGGACGAGCCGTCGACCGTGGTCTGGCGGCGCCTGGCCGCCAGCGCCGACCATCTGCCCCTGCTTCTGGTCGCCGCACACCGTCAGGACCCCTCCCGTCCCACCCGCACCCCGGTCAGCGCCGGCCGGGGCCACGAGCACCTGCTGAGCCTCACACCGCTTGACGAAACGCAGGTCGCGCAGCTGCTGACCGGCCTACTCGGAGCGCCACCCGGCCCGACCCTCAGCCGGTGGTCGGGCGCAGCGGTCGGCAACCCGCTCTACCTGCACGAGCTGGCCGCCGTCCTGGCCCGGGAGGACCTGGTCCAGGTCGTGGCGGGACACGCGGACCTGCGTGACGACGACGACCGGATACCCCCGGCCCTCACCGCCGCGTTGACCAGCCGGCTCGGTCTGGTGCCGGACGCCGGGGACGTGTTGCGGACCGCCGCACTGCTCGGCACCGAGTTCACCGTCACCGACCTCAGCGTCGTGCTGGGCCGCCCGGTGCGGGCCCTCGCCGACGTGGTGCAAAGAGCCGTCGCAGCCCGCATCCTCGCCGGCTCCGGACAGCGGATGACCTTCTGCCACCCGTTGATCCGCCAAGCCCTGCACGACGCCGTCGCGCTGCCGCTACGCCGGGCGCTGCACCTCGACCTGGCCCGGGAGCTGGCCGCCGCAGCCGCCGAACCGCTCACCGTGGCACACCAACTGGAAGCGGCGGGCGGCGTCGAGAACCGGTGGGTGCCCGACTGGCTCCAGAGATCCGCCCCCGCGTTGACGCACGCCGACCCGGCACTCACGGTCCGGCTGCTGCGCACCCAGCTCGGACAGCTTCCCGCAGACGACCCGCACCGGGCCGCGCTGAGCGTCGCACTGGCCCGCGCGCTGCAACTGCTCTGCCGGTGGGAGGAGGCCGCCGACCGCGCCCGCGAGGCCCTCGCGTCGTCCACCGGACTGGACGCGCACGGCGAGCTGCACTGGCTGCTGATCCGCGCGCTCAACAACAGCGGGAAGACCGACGAGGCCGAACTGATCCTGCGACAGGCGCTCACCCGACGGGCGGCGATACCCGAACCGTGGCGCGGACGCCTCCTGGGCACCCTGGCCCTGATCAGCCGGGCCGGCACCGGCGGGTCGAGCGAAGCCGAGACCCTCGCCGGCGAGGCCCTCGACGCCGGCCGCCGCTGCGGCGACGACTGCGCGATCGCCGGCGCCAGCGTCGTGCTCTCCCTCACCCGCTCCGACCGGCGTGACCACCCGGCCGCACTCCGGCACGCCGAACAGGCGCTCACCGCCCTCGTCGGTCACCCCGACCACCCGGAACTGGAGATGTTCGCCCTGCACTGCCGCGTCGTGAGCCTGCAGAACATGGCCCGTTGGCGCGAGGCCGAAAGGGTGCTGCGACTGTCCCGGGAAATCCGCCGCCGGGCCCACGACATCGCCGCCGGGTCCATCGGCGTCACCGAGGCGATGCTGCACTACTGGGTCGGCCGCTGGGACGAGGCACTGACGGCGCTGACCCCGGTCGCGGACGACCCCTGCGGCCCGTTCTATCCGGGCCTGCACCGCGGGGGACCCGCACTGCTACGACGGGGCGTCACCGCGTTGATCGCCGTCCGGCGCGACGACCGCGCGCTCGCCGAAACCCACCTGCACTCCCACCCGGACGTGCCGGCCGACCGCAGCACCGACGAGGACGGCGAGGGGTTCCTCCTCGCCGCCCGGGCCGTACGCGCCGAACAGCAGGGTGAACCGGAACGGGGTGCCGCACTGCTCGCCACCATGCTGCAGCACCGCCCCGACACCGGAACAGGCCCCCACCATCCGTGGTTCGCGGACCTCATCCGGATGGCGTCGGCCTGCACGGACACCTCGACCGTGACGGCCACCCTCGACCTGACGCGCCTGTGGACCGAGGCCGAGAAGACACCGGGGCGGGCCGCAACCATGCGGCAACGCTGCATGGGCCTGGCCACCGAGGACCCTGGGCCGCTGCGCACAGCCGTGCAGCACTACCGGTCAGCCGGCCCCAGGACCGAGTTGGCGGCGACCCTCGAAGACCTCGCGGTGGTGCTGGCCGGCCACGGCGCGACCGACGAGTGCCGGGCGGCCGCCACCGAGGCGATCGGCCTGTACAGCCGCATGGGCGCGACCTGGGACGTCCGTCGCACCGAGGCGCGGCTACGGGGCAGGGGAGTACGCCGGGGAGTCAGCGGCCCCCGCGCGCCCCGGCCGGTGTCGGGCTGGGCGGCACTCACCGCCACCGAACGGCGCGTCGCCGTGCTCGTCGCCGAGGGCCGCTCCACGCCGGAGATCGCCGCCACGATGCTCCTGACCCGCCGCACGGTCCAGACGCACATCTCCCGCGCCCTGCACAAGCTCGGGCTGCAAAGCCGCAACCAGATCGCCCGGGAGGTGCTGCGCAACGCCGGCGCCCGATGACGGATGACTCGCCGACCTTCAGGCGGTTTTCTGCGTCAGCTGACGCATGTCTCATTCGTCCGGCCCGGGGAAGCTATCCGCATGACCGTCCCCGCCCAGCCGGACGACACCACAGCCCCCCACGCCACCATCCAGATCGCACTCGAAGGCGGCCCGGCGAGCCTGCCACCCGAGCTACGCAGCCAGTGGATCTCACCGGACGCGCCGAAGGTGAAGATCCCGCACAACGGTGGCTACGAGCACTTCGAACGCCCCGACGACAGCGACACCGAGCCGCTCGTCTTCCGCTGGGCGTACCGGTCCCGCATCGCCGAGTAGCCGGCGGGGAACCTGCCCCGGCCGGGCGGCGCGGGCCGGGGGAGACCGCACCCGGACCGCCTCGCACGTCGTCGATTGTCCTGCGCCGGCACGGCGCACCACAGCCCGACCACCGGGATGGAAACGAGGGTGACGCACATGGTGGATTCTGTCTTCGTCATGCCCGGCACGGTGGCTGCCCCCCGTACGGGCACCCTGCGCGACCTGCACAACCGCTACGAAACGGTCCGTGAGGCGCTGACCCTGATCGACAAGGCGGCCCGCGAGTTGGGGCTGCCCGACATCAGCACCCGCCTGATCGAGGACGCCGCCGGCGAACGCCCCTACAGCCCCGAGGTGCACTACCTGGAGATCTTCGCGGTCAGCCTCGCCACGTACCACCTGCTCGTCGCCGAGGGCGTCGAACCGGTGGCGATCGTGGGACAGAGCATCGGCGAACTGTGGGCCCTGGCCGTCGCCGGACACGTCTCGGTGGGCGACGCCGCACGTCTGGCGGTGGCCCGGTCCCGGGCACTGACCCGGCAGGCGTGGCCGGGCACGATGCTCGCCGTCGGGGTCGACGGCCGCCGGGCGGAGTCACTCGCCGGGCTGATCGGCCACCCACACCTGGTGTTGGCCTGCGAAAACACCCCCCGACAGAGTGTCCTCAGCGGACCGAGACAACAGATCGACGAGGCCGAACGGGTGGCCGAGGCGCTCGGCTGGCCCAGCGTCCGCCTCGACGTCCCACACCCCACCCACACCCCGGCGGTCGCGCAGGCCGCCCGGGACCTGCGGGCCTCCGCGCCCCGCGTCTCCTACGGCGGCGGACGGTGGCGGGTGTCCTCACCCTGGCTGGGCCGGGACATCGGCGACGAGGACCCGGTCGAGCTGGTGGCCGGCGCACTCACCGCCCAGGTCCGGATGCTGCACACGGTCCGCGCCCTGCACGCCGCCGGCGCGGACACGTTCATCGAATGCGGGGAGTGGCCGGTCGTCACCCGGTTCGTCGAGGCGTCGGTCCCGGGCGTCCAGGCGGTCGTACCGCTGAGCGAGCACGACCCGGTCGCGGCCGTCCGGGCTCTGGTCGCCAGCCGTACCGACACCGCCCCACCCCCGGTGCGGACGCCGGCACCCCTGCGTGTCCCGGTGTCCCCGCCACCCGTGGCGCCTGCGCCACCTGTCCCGGCCCCCGACGTGGTGGCACCGCCACCCGTAGCGAGAACCACCCCGGTCGTCCCGGCTGCGCCGTCCGTCCTGACGCCGCCGACGCCGGTGACCCCGGCCTCCCCGGTGACGGTCGACCCACCCCAGCCCGCACCGGCCGCCGACCGGCGGTACGCGACGGTCCTGGCCGAGATCCGCGCCCTGTACGGCGACTACCTGGGCTACCCGCCGGAGCTGCTCGGCGACGACGACGCCCTGGAATCCGACCTGGGCGTGGAGTCACTCAAGCAGGTCGCCCTGCTCGGCCGCGTCGCCGACCGGTACGGCCTGCCGGACCTGCGCGCCAACACCTCCCTGCTGACCATCGGCACCCTGCGGCGGATCGCGCAGGCCGTCGTCCAGGCGCAGGCGGAGGCGACCGCCCGATGACCGACACATCAGACCTGCACGGCCGGGTCGCGTTGGTGACCGGCGCGGCCAAGAGCCTCGGCGCGGACATCGTCCGTCGGCTGGCCGCCTGCGGCGCACACGTCGTCGTCAACTACTTCCACTCCGTCGACCAGGCCGAGCTGCTGCGCACGGAACTGGCCGAAGCCGGCCTCAGCGCGGAGTTCATCCGGGCCTCGGTGGCCAAACGCGGCGAGATCGACCGGATGTTCGACCTGATCCGGCAGCGGCACGGCGGCCTCGACTTCCTCGTCAACAACGCGGCCGGCGGCGCGTTCCTGCCCCTGTTCGACGTCGACGACACCTACTGGCAGCGGGCCTGGTCCACCAACGTCATGGGCGCCTACCACTGCTCCCGCCGGGCCGCCGAGCTGATGGTCGGCCGCCCGGGAGCAGCCATTCTCTGCCTGTCCAGCGTCGGCGCCCACCAGCCGGTCCCCGGCTACGGTCCCGGCGGCGTCACCAAAGCCGCCCTGGAGTCCCTCGTCCGGTACCTGGCGCTGGAACTGGCCGACCACGACATCCGGGTCAACACCGTCCTGCTGGGCTCCGTGGCCAGCGAGATCGTCGTCAACCTCGACGACCCGGCCGCCGCGATCGGCGACTCGCCACGCGCCAGCGACCTGAACCGCCGTACCATCTCCACCCCCGATGCGGCCCGGCTGCTCGTCCACCTCCTGCACCCGGACACCGGATTCATCACCGGGCAGACTCTCGTGGCCGACGGCGGCATCAGTATCGGCGGCATGCAGGGCCTACGACTGCACAGCAAACTCGCCGCGCAGGTCGGCGTACCCACCCGACCCCCGTCGCCTCCCCCCCCCGCAGCCGCCGTCGTACCCGAACCGCCCCCGTCGACCACCGGGAACAGCACCGAACCACCCCCGTCGACCACCGGAGCCGTCGCCGAACCGCAACCGGCCCCCGCGACCCCACGCCCGGTCCGTCACCCGCAGCCGCACAGCCCACAGGCCGGCCCCGAACACGACCCGGACGCCATCGCGGTGGTCGGCCTCGGGGTGGTCCTGCCCGGCACCAACAACCCCGCCGACCTCTACGACCGGCTCCGCGAAGGCGCCCTGCTGGCCAGCGAACCGTCCGCCTTCGACCTGCGGCACTTCTGGTCGGCCAGCGCGACGGACACCGACAGCTTCTACATCCGGGAAGCCGGCTACGTGCAGGGGTTCGTCCCCGACCCCGCCTCCGTCGCCGAACCCGACGGGTTCCTGGGACACCCCGGCTGGCCACGCACCACCCGGTGGCTGCGCCACTGCACCGTCCAGGCCCTGACCGGAGTACACCGTCGGCCCGGCGACCGGTGGCTCGCCGCGACCACCGGCATCCACGACCAGACCGGACTCGGCACGCAGGGCATCGTCCTCGGCGACGAGTACCGACGCCTCATCCGCGACGCCATCCAGCGCAGCGGCGACGACGACTGGCTGGCCGAACTCGCCGACCACGCCATCAGCGCCCACTACGGCGGTGACGGCGGCAACCCCCTGGCCTACCTGCCCGCCTCGGTGTCCCGTAACGCGCTGCGCGGCCTGATCCCGCCCGACGCCCAACACCTGACCCTCGACGCGGCCTGTGCCACCGGACTGTTCTGCCTCGACGCCGCCGTCAAAGCCCTCCGGGAGGGAAGCTGCGACGTCGCGCTCGTCGGCGGCACCTCGGTGATCGAACCGATCGGCTTCACCCTCTTCTGCCGGGCCCAGGGCATCACCGCCAGTGGCCGGATCCGCCCCTTCGACCAGGCGGCCGACGGGACACTGATCGGTGAGGGCGCCGTCATGCTCGCCCTGAAACCGTACGCCCGCGCGGTTGCCGACGGCGACCACATCCACGGCGTCGTCCTCGGCACCGGACTCGCCGCCGACGGCCGGGGCAAGGGCATCCACGCGCCCGCCACCCGGGGACAGGAACTGGCGATCAGCCGGGCCTGGGCCGACGCCGGCGTCGACGCCGCAGACGTCGACTGGGTGGTGGCCCACGGCACCGGCACCCCCGTCGGCGACGAGGTCGAACTGCGCTCCCTGCTGTCACGACTCGGCGAGCGGGACCGGCCGTGCCTGCTGACGTCGAACAAACAGGTCTTCGGCCACACCGGTGTCCTGGCCGGACTCGTGTCGGTGGCGCACGCGCTGGTCGCCCTCGCCCACCGCACGATCCCCGGCCACACCGTCGTCACCGACCCCCACCCGCTGCTGGGCGACGGCACCCGACTCACGGTGCCGGTCACCGACGCACCCTGGCCGGTCGACGAAGCCCGTCCGCGGATGGTCGGGGTGTCCTCGTTCGGTCTCGGTGGAGCCGACGCCCATGTGGTGCTCGCCGACCGGATACCGACGGCCCGACCCGCCCACCAACCATCGGTGACCGACCGCACCGCCGACGCCGATGACCTCGTCGTCGTCGGCTGGAACACCCACCTGCCCGGCCTTGACCGCGACCGGGTGCCCGCCTGGCTCGTCGGCGACGGCCCCACCCCGCAGCCCGGCTTCGGTAGCCCCTACCCGCTGCCGTCCCCCCTCGACGTGCGGATCCCACCCCGCACGATGCGGCACATGGACCCCGCCCACCTGATGATGCTCCAAGCCCTCGGACCGCTCCTGACCGACCTCGGCGAACCGGGAACCACGCTGCGGCCCAGCACCGCGATCCTGGTCGGGGCGAGCCTGCCGACGACGCACAACGCCCGCGCCGCGCTGCGGGTCCACGCGCAGGAGTGCGCCGCCACATTCGACCTGCTCCCCGACCCCGGGCAGGCCCAGACACTGCGGGAGTACCTCGCCAAGGCCCTCGCCGACGCCGGCGACGTCGTTCCCGACGAACTCAACGAGGACGACTTCACCGGCGCCGTCTCCTGCATCCTGTCCGGCCGGGCCGCCAACTACTACGACTTCCGGGGCTTCGGCACCAGCGTCTACGCCCACCGCGACTCCACGCACTGCGCGCTCGACCTGGCCCTGCGCCAGCTCCGCCACCGGGCCTGCGACCTGGCCCTCGTCGGCGCGGTGAGCCTACGGCCGATCAGCGGATGGGACGCGCACCTGGACACCCTCGTACCGGCGGGCCGCACGGTCGCCGAAGGCGCCGCCGTCGTCGCCGTCGCCCGCCGCCGCACCGCCCGGGACCACGGCCTACCCATCCTGGGCACCCTCACCACGACACCCGAGCGCACCGCCGACGACCCGCCCCACGCCCTGCCCGCCGCCGCCGGCACCGACCGCACCTACCTGGCCCTCGACGCCCTGCTGGCGGTGCTGCGGGGCGTCGTCACCGGCACCGGCACCGTCGTGTCACCGGCCGCCCCCGGATCACCCACGATCCGGTTCACCGGACCGACCGGCCCCGAACCGAACGGGGCCGCCCCGGAACCCGCCGAGCAGCCCATCGGCCGCCGACAGACCCTCCACCTGCGGCCGCTGACCCCACCGGACCCCGACGGACCCGCGATCCCGGCCGGAAGCATCGTGGTCACCGACACCCCGGACCTCGCCGCCGCCGTCACCGGCCCCGACATCGCCATCTGGTCACCGAGGCCGGGAGTCGACGCCGCCACCCACGTACCGCCCGACGCCACCGCCGACGCCCTGGCCGGCCTACCGTTCGTGCCACGCCACATCCGGATCCTCACCCGACTCGAAACCCCCGCCGACGACACCGACGACACCGAAGCCGCCCGCCTGGAGGACCTCCAGGACCTGGCGTTCACCACCATCCAGGCCGCGCTGCCCGCCCTGCGGGCCGGTGGATCACTCGCCGCCGTGCTGCTCACCGCACTACCGCAGGCAACGACCCACCCCCTCGCCGGGCTGTTCACCGGACTCGTCCGCTCCGTACGGGCCGAAGTCCCGCAGTGCAGCGGAAACTCCCTGATCACCGACACGTCACACGCCCCGACCGCACTGGCACAACTGGCCCGGGCCGCGACCGCCCGCGTACCGACGCACACCCTCGCCTGCCGCGGACAGAACTGGTACGAACTCACCGTCGCCGACGACGGGCCCCCGCACCAGACACCGGAACCCGCGCTGCCCCCCGGCGCGGTCGTGGTCGCCTTCGGCGGGGCCCGGGGCATCACCCCCGAACTCCTCGACGCCGTGGCCCGCACCACCGACCGGCCCCACCTGTACGTCATCGGCCGCACCCCGCTACCGGACACCGACGACGAACTGCCGTCCCAGGCCGCGTACATCGCCGCCGGACGCCGCGAACACCCCGACGCGTCGCTGCGGGACCTCAGGAACGCCTACGAACGAGCCCAGGCCCGCCTGGAGGTACGCCGGACCGTGCACCGGCTCACCGAACTGTGCGGACCCGACCGGGTCCACCACCGCGTCGGCGACGTCCTCGACGCGGACCGGACCACCGCCGTCCTCGACGAGATCATGGACCGGCACGGACGCATCGATCTGCTCATCAACACCGTCCTCGACCTACGCTCCCGGGCCCTGCACGCGAAGACCCTGACCGACTTCCGGGCGGTACGGGCCACCAAGGCCACCGGCTACCGCAACCTCAAACGGGCCCTGACCGGCCGGCCCCCCCGCATCTGGTGCAACTTCAGCACCCTGGCCACCCTCGCCCCCGCCCCCGGAGACGTCGACTACTGCGCCGTCAACGAATACCTGGCCTACGCGAGCGCCTGGGCCGACCGCACCGCACCCGACGGACACCGCGAACTCGCCATCCTCTGGAGCGGCTGGCGGGAGGTCGGCGTCGCCAGCAGCACCGCCATGCAGGAGACCCTGCGCCGCAACCGGATGGACGCCTACATCAGCAGCAGACAGGGCGCCGCCCAGTTCCTCGACGCGGTGACCCGACCCGGCAACGGGGCGGCGGTCTTCTTCATCCGCGACGAGGAACGCGTCCTGCTCGGACAGCGGGGGATCAACACCGACACCACCAGCGGCCCGCTGCCGCTGCCCGTACCGGACGCGCCGCCACCCACCCCACCCGACCCGACCCTGGCCACGCCGCTGCTCGACGGTGTCCTGCTGCGCGGCCACCGCTGGGCGGTGTTCACCAAGACCTGGGAACCACACACCCTCGCCGAGCAGGACGGCCGGTGGATGCGCCACCACCGCGTCAACGGAGAGTACGTCCTGCCCGGCACCTTCGCCCTCGAAGCCGCCGCCGGCGCCGCCGCACACCTCTGCCCCGACCTCACCGTCACCGGATTCCGTGACCTGGCCTGCCACACGTCGGTGACCGTCAGGTCCGCCGGCCCACCCCGCACCATCACGGTGGAGGCCCGGCTCACCGACCGGTCCCCGGACCGGGCCGTGGTGGCGGTCCGGATCACCACCAACCGGATCGGCCGCAACGGCAAGGTCCTGCGCTTCAACGACCTGCTCTGCGAGACGACCGTCGTGCTCGCCGACCGGCACCCCGCACTGCCCGCGCCGACCGACCAGACGGCACACCGCCCCGAACCGGACTTCACGATGCCGGTCTACTCCGCCGACCTGCCGATCACCCTCAGCGGCCCGTTCGCCGGAACCGGCGAGTACGCCCGCGGACCCCACGGCACGAGCGCCACCTTCCGCCTCGACCACCAGGCATGGGGCCCGGCCCTGGCCGGGATGACCGTACCGGCGATCCTGCTGGACGCCATGGTGCACCTGCTGCTCCTGCCACCCCACGGCGACCGGCCACCCCTCGTCGGCCCGATGGCCGGCATCGAAACCGTGGACCTCGGCGGACCCGGCAACGACTGCCAGCTCAGCGCCGCCCACCCGACGATCCGCCTGCACTGCCGCTTCGCCGACGGCACGCTGACCGCATCCACCCCCGACGGCCACGTCCTGGCCCGCGTCACCGGGGTCAGCGCGCACGCCACCGACCACAGCGGAAGGCTGATCCGGCCGCACGCCGACACCCCCCAACCGGCCCTTCCCTGACCGCCGAGGAGACAACGGTGCTGTGGCACGACATCACGATCGCCGGAACCGGCTCCTGGATACCCCCGATCCGACCCGAACACGACCCGTGGGACGGCACCCCGCCCGGTCGGCCGTCCATGGCCGCCGCCAACGGATTCACCTCCGCAGCGGTCTCGACCGCGCAGACCGCGACCCAGATGGCCGCCCGGGCCGCCCTGCTGGCACTGCACCACGCGAACGTCCCCAGCACCGACGTGAGCCTGCTGGCCCACGCCACCTTCCAGGACGAGGACCACTACACACCCGCGCCCTACCTGCTGCGGGTCCTCGGAGCCACCCGCAGCACCGGCATCGAGGTCGGCGCGGCCAGCGACGGCGGCGCGGCCGCCCTGGTGACCGCCGCCGAACACCTGACCGCCCAACCCACCGCCCCGGCGGCCCTGGTCACCGCCGCCGCCCGCTTCCCCCACCAGCGGTGGGCCCACGTCCGCGACATCGGCTACGTCGCCGGCGACGCCGGAGCAGCCGCCGTGCTCACCCGCGGCACCGGCTTCGCCCGACTACTGGCCACCGCCCAGGCCACCGAACCGCAACTGGAGGTGCTGACCCGCGCCGGTGCACCCGACGACGCCGCCGGCCCCGGACGACGCTTCCTCGCCGAACAGACCGGGCTCCTGCCCCACATCGACACCCTGCAACGCCGCACCCGCCACTGCGTCGACACCGTCCTCGACGAGACCGGCCTGACCGCCGCCGACATCTCCCACGTGGTGGCCATCGCCATCGGCTCGGCCGTGCTCGACCTGGTGCTCTCCGGCCCCCCGCTGCACCGCCGCGCCACCGACACCAACTGGACCTTCGGCCGCCACCTGGGCCACGCCGGCCCGTGCGACGTCCTGCTCGCCCTCGACCGGATGTTCCGCACCGGCGCACTACGGGTCGGCGAACGCATCCTCGTCGTCAGCTTCGGCCTCGGCTTCCGCTGGACCACCGCCCTGCTCGAGATCACCCGCCCGCCGCCCGGCGCGACGACGGCAGACCGGAAAACGAGGTGACCCATGACCGCGACGCACACGACGACCACCGCGTCGGTACCCCTGGCACCCGGCGCACTACCCCTGCTCGGGCACGCGTTGCCCCTGCTGCGGGACCCGCTGGCCTTCATCCGCTCCCTGGCCGGATATCCGACGATGGTGCGGGTCCGGTTGGGCCCGACCACCGCACTGCTCATCTGCGACCCGACCCTGACCCGGCACGTCTTCGTCAACGACCGCACCTTCGACAAGGGCGGCCCGATCTACGACCGGATCAGGGAGGTCATCGGCGACGGCTTGTCCACCTGCCCGTACCCGCTGCACCGGCGGCAACGACGGCTGTGCCAACCGTCGTTCCACCCCCGACGCCTGCACGGCTACGCGGCAGTGTTCGGCCGGGCCTCCGACGCCACCGCCGGTTCCTGGCACGACGGCCAGGTACTCGACGTCACCCGGGAAATGATGACCCTCACCACCCAGGCCACCATGGAGACGATGTTCAGCGGGTCCCTCCCCGCAGAAACCCTCCGCCGGGCCCTGGCCGACACCAACACCGTGGTGAGCGCCTTCTTCCGCCGCATGATGACCCCGGCCCTGCTCCGCCGGCTGCCGACCCCCGCCAAACGACGCTACGACCAGGCCCGCGCCCGGCTGTTCGCCACCATCACCGACATCGTCGCCGCCCGCCGCGCCGACCCCACCGACCACGCCGACCTGCTCTCCGCACTCGTCGCCGCCGTCGACGTGGAAAGCCGCGACCACGAGCGGCAACTCAGCGACTCCGAACTGGCCGACCAGGCCCTCACCTTCTTCCTCGGCGGCATGGAAACCACCGCCATCACCCTGGCCTGGGCCCTGTACCTGATAGCCACCCACCCGGACATCCAACGCCGACTCCACGCCGAGACCGACACCGTCCTGGACGGCGCGCTCCCCGGCCCCGAACATCTGCCCCGACTCGACCTGGCGGCCCGGGTGGTCACCGAAACCCTCCGGCTCTACCCGCCCGCCTGGATGATGACCCGGACCGTCACCGGCGAAGCCGAACTCGACGGGGTACGGCTACGCCGCGGCGACACCCTCGTGCTCAGCCCCTACCTGATCCACCGCCGACCCGACCTGTACGCCGAACCGACCCGCTTCGACCCGGACCGCTGGCTCGACACCTCACCCGACCGGGCCAGCTACGTCCCGTTCGGCGCCGGCGCACGCAAGTGCATCGGAGACCAGTTCGCCCTCACCGAGGCGATCCTCGCCCTCACCGCCGTGACGGCCCGCTGGGAACTGACCCCGGTCGGCGACGAACCCTTCCGGCCCAAGGTGGAAACCAGCCTCAGCTCGCGCGGGCTGCGCCTGCGGCTGCGGCAGCGCCGGACGGAGACCACCGCAACCCACGCGCCACCGGTCACCACGTCGCAGCCCGTACCGCCGACCGTCGGATCGGGCCCCGGCACCTGCCCGGTCGCCCACTAGGAGAACAACCATGAAACCACTGGTCAAACAACTGCTCCGCGACCACGAGATCCGGCGGCACACCGCCGCGCCAGCCGACCGGCTCCACCGGCCCACCCGCCCCGACCCGAACGGGTGGTTCTGCGTGGCCTTCTCCGACGAGGTCCGCCCCGGAACCATCACCACCCGCCCGATCATGGGCGGCGAGGTGGTCCTCTACCGGACCCCCCGCGGACTGCTGCGTGCGGTCCGCCCCCGCTGCCCCCACCTCGGGGCACACCTGGGCGTCGGCAGCACCCTCGACGGAGAGGAGATCGTCTGCCCGTTCCACCGGTTCGCCTTCGACCCCTCCGGGGCCTGCGTCCGCACCGGCTACGACCTGCCGCCACCCAAGGCGACCCTGAGCCAGTTCCCGGTCTGCGAGGCCAACGGATCGGTCTACGTGTGGTGGCACGCCCTCGGCCTCGCACCGCAGTGGCAGGTGCCGACCTTCGGCATGGACGATCGGCAACCGTTCAGCCACAACACCTTCGACATCGCCGGGCACCCGCAGGACGTCATCGAGAACGCCTTCGACTGGGGTCACCTCCCGGCGCTGCACGGACTGCGGGACCTGGTCATCGAGGGGACACCGGTGATGGGGGAGCCGGTCAGCACCGTCACCGCGACCGCCCGGGGCACCGTCATGCGCCAGATCCGCCAGTCCTACACCCTCACCGTGATCGGACTGGCCACCATCGCGGCCCGCACCCGGCTGCCCAACGGCGCGGGCGACCTGCACGTCATGCTGCACGCCACCCCCACCACCCCGGGTCGGATCCACCTGCGGATGGGCACCAAACTGGAACTGGCCGGCCTGCCGTTCCTGCCCGAGCGGGCCGCCCGGGCCACGGCGATGCCCGTCGCCCGGCTGCTCAGCGTCATCGCCCAACGGGTGGCCTCGGTCGACACCGGCGCGGACCTGCTGATGTGGCACCACCAGGAGCACGTCGAACAGCCGAAGCTCGCCCGGGGAGACGGCCCCATCGGTCGGTACCGGCAGTGGGCACGGCAGTTCTACACCGACCCCGGCGTCCCCACCGACGGCACCGCCACCGACGCGTCCACCGTCAACGGATCACCGACCGTCAACGGATCGTGGGTCGCCGACGGAGCCCGGTCCGTCAACGGATCGTCCGTCGAGGGGCGGAAGGCGGACCACTCCGAGGTGTGACCGTGATCGGCGCGGCCCGCGAACCGGGCTGGGCAACGAAGGGAGACGCTGGTGACGGGGCAGAACGCGACACCGGTGACCAGCCGCATCCCGCATCCCATGATCAACACTGCGGTCCGGGTGGTAGCCGCCGGCACGGCCGGCGTCGAATCCGTCGACACCCTCCTGCAGGGATCTCCGGGACATCCGACCGGTCCGCTGCGCACCGCCGACCTCATCGACCTGGAAAGCTGGTCGACTCCCTGTGGGTGCTGCACGAACGGACCGGCGACGAGCACTGCCGCCCCTGCGAGCCGCTGCTGACCAAGGTCCGGGCCGGACGCCTCGGCCGCAAGAGCGGGCAGGGGTTCTACCACTACGAGGGAGACCTGTGATGACTGTGCCATCCGACCAGGACGTGTCGGACACCGGCAACCGTGCCGACACCCTCGCACCGGAGCTGGCGCGCTTCCTGACGGCGCGCACCGGGCGGTCCTGGCCACCGGACACGGACCTGTTCGCCGCCGGCGGGCTGTCGTCCCTGTTCGCGATGGAACTGGTGGTGCACCTGGAGCAGACGTACGGGGTCACCGTGCGCGGCACCGACCTGCGGCTGGACAACTTCCGGACCGTACGCCGAATGGTCGCCCTGGTCGACCGACTCCGCACCGGCGAATCCGGAGACCACGGTGCCTGACCCCACCACCGACGCGCCCGCCCGGGCCGCCACGCTCGTCATCCGCCCGGACGGCCGACGAGCGACAACCCACGAAGGAGCCGCCGTGACCGACGAGGCCCCGCCCGCGTCACCCGTGACCGTGAAGTGCCTGGTCTGGGACCTCGACGACACCCTCTGGCAGGGCGTCCTGCTCGAAGACGAGCAGGTCGTGCTCCCCGACCCGATCCAGGCGGTGATCACCGGCCTCGACGCCCGGGGCATCCTCCAGTCGGTGTGCAGCCGCAACGACCACGAGCCGGCCTGGGCCCGACTGCGCGCGCTCGGCGTCGCCGAATACCTCGTGGCACCGCAGATCGGCTGGGGACGCAAGTCCGACGCCGTGCGGCGCATCGCCGACCAGCTCGGCTTCGCACTCGGCACCATCGCCTTCATCGACGACCAGCCCGCCGAACGGGCCGAGGTCGCCTACCACCTTCCGCAGGTGCGCTGCTACGACGCCGGCCTGGCCACCACCCTGCTCGACCGCCCCGAGTTCACCCCGACGTCGGTGACCGTGGACGCCCGCCGTCGCCGGCAGATGTACCAGGCCGGTCAGCGGCGGGCGGACGAGCAGGCCCGGTTCACCGGCCCCGCAGAGGATTTCCTCCGCTCACTCGACCTGGCGATGCACATCCGGCGGGCCGACGCCGCGACACTGTCCCGGGTCGAGGAGCTGACCCTACGAACCAGCCAGATGAACGCGACAGGCGTGCACTACCCGGACCGGATGCTGCGGACCCTGATGGCCGACCCCCGCTACGAGGTCCTGGTCACGACGCTGACCGACCGCTTCGGGCCGCATGGCGCGGTCGGCGTGCTGGTCCTGGAGAAGCACCCCGAGGTGTGGCACCTGCGGCTGCTCGCCACCTCCTGCCGGGTGGTGTCCTTCGGCACCGGCACGGTCCTGCTGACCTGGCTGGTGGACCAGGCCGCCCGCGCCGGGGTACACCTGATCGCCGACTTCCGGCCCAACGACCGCAACCGGATGATGGAGGTCGCCTACCGGTTCGCCGGCTTCGACGAGGAGCCCTGCGCCTGCCGGGACCGCATCGCCGTCGACGCCGACCGCGCCGTCCAGCGACTACACCTGATGGCCCGCCGGCAACCCGCTCCCTCGACGTTCCACCTGACCGCCCCCGACCTGGCCGGCCCGGCGTCCGTCGGCGCGGGCTGACCGCCCGTACCCGGCCTCCACCGGCCCGTACGCGCAGTCACGGCCGATTGATCGTCGAGCTGTGGAGTCGAGGGATCCTCTGCATCGACCTCGACAGGAGAACGACGATCAGGGCAAGGGGATCGCCGCACGGGGTCGGTCCAGGAGCTTCCGCCGGTGGTGAACGCGGCGGGGACCGACTTCCGACCCTGGGCCAGCTGGCCCCGTGGTCAGTTGGCCCAGCGGTGGGTGAGCGTTGCTCCCGATCTTTGCGGCTCTTCACGAGGCTGCCATCCAGCCGTCACTTTCATCGAAGATGGTGACTGCATATGCTGTCGATGGCGACCTGGAGGCACGGCATGGCACGACCGACCACGAAGACGCCCGGACTTGCGCGGCCCCGGGTGCGCGCCGTGACGCTGGCACTCGCCACGCTCGTCGGCGCGGCCCTCCCGGCGGGCATCGCGGGGACCGCGGCGGCGACGCCGCCGGGGATCCCGTCGAAGGCGACCGCGCAGTCGCAACTCAACGCCCTCACCGTCGCCACCGAGGGCTCCACCAGCGGCTACTCCCGGGACCTGTTCCCCCACTGGATCACCGTCAGCGGCAGCTGCGACACCCGAGAACAGGTCCTCAAACGCGACGGCACCTCCGTCGTCGTCAACTCCTCCTGCCAGGCCACGTCCGGACGCTGGTACAGCCCCTACGACGGAGCCACCTGGACCGCCGCATCCGACGTCGACATCGACCACATGGTCCCCCTCGCCGAGGCATGGCGCTCCGGCGCGAGCTCCTGGACGACCAGCCGTCGGCAGAGCTTCGCCAACGACCTGTCCGGCCCGCAACTGATCGCGGTGACCGACAACGTCAACCAGTCCAAGAGCGACCAGGACCCGTCGACGTGGCAGCCACCGCTGTCGTCGTACCGGTGCACCTACAGCAAGATGTGGATCACCGTGAAGTACACCTGGGGCCTACGACTGCAATCGTCGGAGAAGTCCGCCCTGCAGACCATGCTCGACACCTGCTCCTCCTGAACGCCTGCCCGCAGGACCGGCCGACCCGGTGCAGGGAAGGAGGGCAGTGATCCGTGGGGCGACGACCTGTCGACCCGAGGGTGCGGGACGGGGGCGGTGCCGAAGACACGTTGCGGTATGGCAACCACCCGCCCTAACGTGTCCGACATAGACCTGTGCGGATCTACTGTCGGGGGACGCCAATGCGCGCGATGGCCGCTGTCGTGGTCGCCTTCCTCACCGTGGCCGTCGCCCCGGCCGCGCCGGCCAGCGGGGCGACCCTCGCCTGGCGCTCCTGCCCCGGCGTCGACGACAGCCGCCTGCGTTGCGCCACCGTCCAGGTGCCGCTCGACCATGCGCGGCCGACCGGCCCGACGATCGACATCACGATCTCCCGGCTCCCCGCGACCGACCCGGCGCTGCGCCGCGGCGTACTGGTCACCACCGGTGGCGGGCCGGGCGGCGCCGGCGTCCCCGAGCCGCTGAACCTCGCCGCCGTCGTCGACCCCGCGGTGCTCGCCCGCTACGACATCGTCGGGTTCGACATGCGCTTCGTCGAGCGCAGCACCCCGATCACCTGCGGCCAGCCGGAGGAGGAACCGGGCGGCTACTGGGTCCGCACCGCGACGTACCAGTCCCTGGCGGACACCGCCGCGCAGGCCCGCGCGTACGCCCGCGCCTGCGCCCGGCACGCCGGTTGGGCGCTGCCGTTCGCCACGACCGCACAGGCCGCCCGCGACATGGACACCATCCGGACAGCGCTCGGCGAGCGGAAACTGTCCTTCCTCGGAGGTTCATACGCGGCGATGCTCGGCGTCGCGTACGGCACCCTGTTCCCGCACCGGGCGGACCGGTTCGTGCTGGACAGCCCGGTCAACTACGACCTCGCCTGGCGTCCCTACGAGCTGGCCCGGATCCCGGCCTTCGAGGAGAACTACGCCGCCTTCACCGGATACCTCGCCGACAACAGCGCAACGTTCGGACTCGGCGCGACACCGACCGAGGTCGCGGCAACCCTCAGCCGGGCCTTCGCCGGGGCCGCGACCGAGCCGATCGTGGCCGGAGACCACGCCTGGACCGCCGGCGAACTGGGCTCCCTGACGGTCATCGCGACGTACTTCGAGCACCTGTGGCCGGTGGTCGCGACCGACCTCGCCGCCATCCTCGCCCACCGCCCGCCACCGATCCCCCTCGACCCGCGACCGGCCCCGCTGCCCGGCACCCCGGGTGTGCCCGCGGACAACCACACCGCGGTCAACACGGCATTCCGCTGCAGCGACGACGCGTGGCCGCGCGACCCGGCGACCTACCGCCGCGACCTGGCCCGACTCGGCACCCGCTATCCCGTCTTCGGCCCGTCGATCGCCAACCTCAACCCCTGCGCCTTCTGGCCGGTCAGCCGGGACAACACGCCGCCGCTCGCCGGCAACCGGGCACCGGCGGCGCTCGTCGTCGCCGCACTCCGCGACGCCTCGGTGCCACCGGCCAACTCGATCGCAACCGCCCGGGCCATCACCGGATCCCGGCTGGTCACCGTGGACAGGCGGACCCATGCGCCGGTCCTCAACGGCCCGGCCGACACCTGCCTGACGGGCGCGGTCACCGCGTACCTGGTGCACGGGCACCTGCCGGAGCACGACACCGCCTGCTAGCAGCGCCCATGGCGTCCCTCGCTCAAGGATCGGCGGTGTGCCCGTTGCGGTGCGGGCCGACCGTGGGGCCAGCAGCGGACGTTGATCACCTGCACCGGGACGACCGGCCCGAGCGGTCTGACGGGTGGCAGCCGCTCAGCGACCGGGCGGCTGACCGGTGCTGCCCGCGGCCTCCGGCTCGGTGGCGTCCCGCGCCGCCCCGACCGGGGTCGCGGCGTCCGGGGTCGCGGTGGTCTGCAACTGGTACGACCGGTAGGTCAGCCAGAGCGCGACCAGCCCGGCGATGGACGCCGCCACGCTGGCGATTTGGTCGGCGAGGTCCGGTCCGAGCGCCAACACCCCGACGACGATGACCAGGACCGCCAGCCCGCCGAGCGCGACGGTACGGACCTGTTGTCGGGCCAGGTGCGCCGTCCAGCGGCGCGGGATCACCCTGGTCGCCAGCTCCGCCAGGATGATGCCGGCCATCACCAGGATCGGCACCTGCCACGGCTCGACCTTCACGGAACCTCCTCCACTTCGGTCATGCGAGCGCCGCCTTCATGGCGGCGATGAACTCCGAGGTCAGTTCCGAGGTGGATACGGGATCACTGCGCACCAGGCGGGCGGTGTGGTCGACGAAAACCTCGGCGAACGTGCGGTATCCCGGGTGCATCGGTCGGGGTCGGGCATTCTCCACCGCACCCCGTACTGCTTCCAGGTGCGGGATGACCGCCCGGAGGTTCGGGTCGTTGTACGCCTCGGCGAGGGTCGGGGCGAAGCCGTGCCCGGCGAGGACCTTCTGGGCTGCCGTGCCGGTCATGAAGTTGATGAACCGGATGGCCTGCTCGGGGTGGGGACAGGTGCGCACCAGCGCGAGGCTCTGGCCGCCGAGCACCCCGTAGGCCAGCGGGCACACCTGGATCTTCCCGGCCAGCAGGTCAGCGTCCTTGCGCTGCTGGAGTTCGCGGTACTTCACCGGCCAGTTGCGCATGAACGTCGGCTTCTTCTCCACGAACGTGTCCAGGCTGGCGTTCTCGTCGCTGGAGCGGGTGACCTTCCCGGCCTCAATAGCCTCCTGTAATGGTTGCAGCGCTTTCTGCCAGGGTTTCAGCTCGAACAGGATCTCACCGGTCGGGCTGAGCAGGTCAGGGTCCACGGACAGGGCGTGTTCCAGGATGTTGACCAGGAAACCCTCGTTGTAGTTCGACGAGTTGGGGCTCAGTTGGCCGACGAACGAGGCTGTGTCGGCGTTGTCGAGCACGCTCGACAACGTCACCGGACCGGGCTGGGCGGTCTCGGGGTTGCGCCAGAAAAGCATGCCGACGTCGGTGTTCAGTGGCGCGGCCCAGTAGCTGTCCGGGGCGTCCGCGACCTGGTGCAGGTCCTTCACCGAGGTCAGGAAGTTCCGGTCGGCCAGCCGGATCGGGGTGATCAGCTTCTGCGCGGCGAACTCGGGAATGTCGACGACGTCCAGGTTGAGGATGTCGGCACTGCCATTGCGGGCTGCGGTCAACAGCCTCGTGCGTTCGTCACCGGATCCGCCCTCGATCTCGTCGGTCAGCCGGGCCGGAGTGTCAGGGTTGGCCTGGTTCCACATGGCCAGCAGGAGCTTGCGGGCACCGGTGGGGTCGGCGCCGGTGGCGAGCCGAAGCTCGACCGGCGGCGGGCGGTGTCCGCCGGGCAGCAGGTAGACCGCCGAGGCGCTCAGCGCACCGCAGGTCAGCACCCCGCTGAGGAAGGAGCGCCGCGAGTACTGCTCGGACATGTGCGGACTCCTTCGATCCAGGACGGTCACATGCGCGCAACGAGTCATTCATCACATTACGCTTTGGCGTTGATGAATGACGAGCCTGGCCGGTCCACCCGGTGGAGGCCGTGCTGTCGGAAACCGGATTCGGCCCGCCCTGGCCGGAAGCCTTGGTGCCGACGCAATTGTCTCTTGTGGGATATGCACTCTTGGGGAGGTGCTGTCGCATGAGGACCGGAAACAGTCGGGCGAGAACATGGTTCGGTGTCCCGGAATCAGGGGATCAGGACGACACACGCAGGTGGCTCGCACAGCACGGCGACGGGGGAGCTGATGGAATCGACACGCGAGTTATCCGCCGGACCTGACGGACCGGTGCCACCACATTCCGGCCGTGTCTTCGGTGGCAACTATCTCGCCTTCGTCACCGGCACCGGCCTGTCCTCGCTGGGCAACGCCGCCTGGTACATCGCGCTGTCCTGGACGTTGGCCACCACCGTCAGTCCGGGTCTGGCCGGGCTGCTGTTGGCACTGGCCACCATGCCCCGACTGGCGGTGCTGCTCTACGGAGGCGCCGTCGCCGACCGACACAGCCGCCGGAAGGTGATCATCCTCAGCGACGGGGCCTCCGCCGTGGTCATGATCGCTGCCGCCGTCACCCTGCTCGTCGGTGGCCCCTGGTGGGTGCTGCTGCTGGCGGCGGGGGCGATGTCGGTCACCGGCGCGTTCTTCGTCCCCGCCTCGGCCGCACTGAGACCCCAGCTCCTGGCAAGGGACGACCTCGTCCGCGGCAACGCCCTCTATTCCCTGGCGTTGCGTGGCGGGCAGGCGGCGGGAGGGCCGATCGGCGCGTACGCACTCGCGCTCGGCGGAGGACTGCTGGTCGCGCTCCTCAACGCCGTGTCGTACGTCTGCTCGATGGTCGCCGTCGCCGTCACCCGCCCGTACGCGACTCCTCGGGAGCAGCCCACCACCGGCGGCCTCCTGCGCGGTCAGGGCACGGCCGGCGTCCGGGCGGGCCTACGGTACGCCTGGCGTCACACCCAGCTGCGCTGGCTGCTGCTGGTGCTCTTTCTCAACGAGCTGAGCTGCGCCGGGGTGCTCAACGTCGGACTGGCCCTGTTCGCCCGTGCGCGCGGCCTCGACGAGGGTGGCGCCGGACTGCTCCTCACCGGATTCGCCGTCGGCTCGGCGGCCGGAGCTCTCGCCCTGATCGCGGTGCCCGCCCGTCGTAGCGCCGGGACGGTGTTCGGGGTGGCACTCGTGGCCCAGGCCGCGCTGCTCGCGGCACTGGCGACGGCGGCCTCCCTCGGCCTGGTGGTGACCATCTTCGTCGCGCTCGGCACCCTGCTCGGCGTGACCGCGAGCCTGGGGACGTCGCTGCTGCAGACCTGGTGTGAACCGGAGTACCGGGGCAGGGTGCTGGCGGTGCTGGCACTGGTGGCGTTCGCCGCGATTCCGCTGGGCAATCTGCTGATCGGCGTCCTGTTCGCGCATCTCGGCCTCGCCACGGCCCTGCTGGTCCATGCGGCGATCGCGGTCACCGCCACCGCCGCGTTCCTGTCCCGCCCCACCCTGCGTCGCGCCGGTCTGTAGCTGCGGTGCACGCGGCACCTCCCGGCCGGCCCCGGGCGGCGACCGCGAATCCCGGTGGCCATGTCGACCCGGCTGATGGATGATCGACATCTGGGTCGTTAGCTCAACTGGCTAGAGCATCCGACTGAGTAGCGCGTCCGCCCTCCGCTCGTGCGGCGATGGGTGCGCTTCCTTCTCCCTGTTGGATCGGAAGGTTCGGGGTTCGAGTCCCCGGCGACCCACTGCGCCCCCGGGCGCCACCACCCGCCAGAGCCGACCGGAACGGAGGAGCACGTGATCGAGAAGCTGATCATCCAGAAGACCCTGCGCGTACCGGCGAGCACGGCCGGGCCCGGAGACGGCACGCCGGTGGCCCGGCAGCTGGACGCGGCGCTGCTCGGTGTCGGGTTCTCGGCTTCGCGGGCCCTGCTGGAGCACCTCGGCGGCCTGGCCCCCGGGCCGGCGATGGATCTCGCCGCCACGGTCGTCTCTGCGGTACGCGAGCTGGTCGGCGACCACGTCCAGCACAACGCCTACTTCATCGGGTTCCCGCACGACGTGCCGGACACCGTCGAGTTCTGGGTCGACCGGCTGCGGGCGGCCGTGCTCACCGGCGGGGGCGCGGCGACCGACGCGCAGCTGCGGGACGCCGCCCTCTCGGGCGGGGTGAACCTGCTCGACCTGCCGGCCTACGGCACCTACCAGCACACCTACGCGGAGCTGCTGGCCGCGCACGACACGTTGGTCACCACGGCCGGTGACCGGGTGACCCTGCTGCATCTCGGTGACACCGCCGAGGTGGAGGCGGAACGGCTCTACCTGGCCCTGGCCGGCAGCCCGACGCCGCACGGCGAGGCCGACCTCGCGATCCTCGGCGAGCTGGCGGTGGCCTGCGCGGACGGCGCGCAGCCGGCCGAGATCCCGGTACGGGAGAACCGGGCCGTCCTCAACGGGATCCGCCTCGTCCTCGGCCGGCCCCTGGTCGGCGTGGATACCACGACCGACGTGCTGCGCCTCGCCTGCCAGGTTTCCGGCGGGGACGTCTCGCTGGCGGCACCCACCCGGTTTCGTGCCTTCCGCCGCCCGGAGCGGCGGATGCTGCTGGCCGCGCTGAACGAGGTCGTCGCCGCGCACCCGGACAAGCTCGGTGACGTCGCACGTTACGCGGAGCGCTGGAAGCGGCTCGGGGAGCGGCTGCACCCGCACGAGTACGACAAGTGGCCGCACGCGCAGGCGGTGTTCACGGTCGCGCGTGGCGAGCGGCGGGTGCACAACCTCGCCGGCCGGGCCGAGACGGCGATCCGTGCCGGTGCCATCGGTCCGGCCGCATCGGTGCTGTCGGCTGCGCCGGGCCTGCTCCTGCGCTCCGCCGACCGGCTGCTGCGGTTGGCGTCGGCGTCGGAGCGGACCGCGGTCGTCGACGCGGTCACCGGCGCGCTCGGCTCGGCATCGGGCCGGGTGCTGCTCTCGCTGCGGGAGCACGTCGACAACCGACTGACCCCCGCCTCGGCCCGGATGTATGCGAGCCGCTCCCGCACCGCGTGGGTTGGCCCCGACGAGCGGCCGCCGCTGCCGGCCGGGCTGGTGGCCGAGCTGTCGTCGCTGCTCGACGCCGAGATCACCGCCCGACTGCCGCAGTGGCACCGACCGCTGCTGGTGGATCCGCAGGTGCTCGACGTCGCCCTGCCGCTGTCCGGCAAGGCAGCCGAGGGCGGCTTCGCCGTCATGCCCAGGGGCTCACGGGCGTCGGTCTCCGGTGAGCTGCTGCGCTTCTTCGCCTACTGGCGGCAGACCAGCCGCCGAACCGACTACGACCTGTCGCTGCTGCTGCTCGACGACGACTTCCATGGTTCCGGTCAGGTGTCCTGGACGAACTACCGGCACGACGGCGTGGTGCACTCCGGCGACGTCACCGATGCGCGCGACGGCGCGACCGAGTTCATCGACGTCCCGCTGACCGTCGGCGGACGGTACGTCGTTCCGCAGGTCAACATCTATGCGGGCGAGTCGTTCGACGAGGTCGCCGAGTCGATGTTCGGGTACCAGACCCGGGCGCGGGACCAGCGCGGTGCGCCGTTCGACGCCCGGACGGTGCGGGCGCGGTCGCAGCTACGCGGCCAGGGCCGGGTGGCGCTGCCGATGGTGTTCGCCAGGAACGAGGGCGGCTGGCAGGCGGTGTGGCTGCACCTGTACCTGCCGGGACGGCCGTCGTTCAACCGGGTGGAGGAGAACACCTTCACCACGGCCGACCGGGTACGGGCGCTGATGGAGCGGCGGTACCTGACCGTGTCCTATCTCGTCGACCGGTGGCGGACGCGGGCCGAGGTGACGACGTGGGACGGTCGGCTGCCGGACGAGCCGGTCACCTTCGTCGGCATTGAGGCGCCGGAGAACCTGCCGGACGGATCGGAGGCGTTCACCCTGGGCCGACTCAACGAGTTGATCCCCGGGTAAGCTGTGACAGTCGAGGCCATGCGGGTGCTTCCTGCTGTTCCGTTCGATTCGGGACCTCCGCGCAAGCGGAGGATCTGGTATTCAGCCCCCGCGCTCTCCTCGACGTCCCCGATACGGCATCGTGGTCCGGTCGTCACTGCCCACGCCGCCCGGCACGACGTCCGGGTCCCTGCACGGCGACCGGCCCCGTGCAACCTCACCCGGGGCGGAACGCGCTCAGCGCGGCGAGGCGGCTCAACTCGCGGCGGGTCCGCTCGGGCGGCGGACGTGGGACGAATCTCGATCCAGCCGCCACCGCCCCCGTACGCCGACCCCCTCTTGCGCTGAGCAGCCCGGATGGCACCTGGTGCCCTCCGGTCGGAGACGCAGACCACCGCGGTGACGTCGCGGTCCGACACATCGGCCGGCTGCCGCCTCGTCGCCCGCCAACCCGAACAGTGTGCGTTCGGTGTACTCGCCCCGGTCGGTGCGCGACACCGGTGGGTCGAGCGCGGTGAGGGCGGCCTGCCGGGTGTACGTTTAACACGTTGGTTAAGTGAGAGGGTCTCGATGGTAGCCACCGATCAGCTCAGCGTGGTGTTCTCGGCGCTCGCCGATCCCACCCGACGGGCGATCATCGCCACGTTGGCCGCACGCGACGCCACGGTCACCGAGCTCACCGCTCCGCTGTCGATCTCGATGCCGGCGGTGTCCCGGCACCTGAAGGTGCTTGAGCGCGCCGCGCTCATCTCGCGGTCGCGGTCGGGCAAGTGGCGCGCGAGCCACCTTGAGGCTGGCCCGCTGCGCGAGGCGGCCGACTGGATCGAGCGCCACCGGCGTTCGTGGGACTCGTCCCTCACCCGCCTCGACGTCCATCTCGCCGCGATGCAGGCCGCTGAGCCGGCGGCGGACGACCATCAGGAGAGGGAATGAGACCGACGACGCCGCAGCTGGCGATCTCGCGTCTGTTCGACGCGCCGCGGAAACTCGTCTACCGAGCTTTCACCGATCCCGAGCACCTGGCGGCATGGTGGGGCCCGATCGGGAACTCACTGCCGCGCGACGAGATCGAGTTCGACGTGCGCCCCGGCGGATTTCAACGGTGGACCGAGGTCAACGCCGCTGACCCCGGCATTCGCGTGCACGTCCACATCGACCTCACCGACGTCGTCGACGGCGAGCTGATCGACGGTGTCATGCGCGTCAGTGGGCGGCTGCAGGAGGGCATCGAGCCGTTCGAGACGAGACTGCGCATCGAGTTCCACGACGACACGGACGGTCGGACGCGACTGGAGATCCGCCAGTGGCTCCCCGAACATCTGGCGCGGCCGAGCGGGGAGGGCTGGCGTCAAGCGTTCACCAAGCTGGACGCCAACCTGGTGAATGCGCAGCTGACCACCGAGAGGTAGGGGTATGGCCAAGCTGATCTACATGAACAACGTTTCACTCGACGGCTACATGGAGGACGAACGCGGCACCTTCGCCTGGTTGCCCATCGACGACGAGGTGTTCGCGTTCCACACCGAATGCCTGCGACCGGTGGGCACGTTTCTCTACGGGCGGTGCCTGTACGAGGCGATGGCCGTCTGGGAGACCGACCCCGCTCTGGCGGCAAGGTCGGACCTCATGGCCGACTTCGCCGGCGTCTGGCAGGGGGCGAGCAAAATCGTCTACTCCACCACCCTCACCGGCGTCTCCACTGCCGACACCCGGATCGAACGCCGTTTCGACCCCGCTGCCGTCCGCGGACTGAAGGCCACCGCCAGCAGCGACCTGATGGTCGGAGGCGCCAACCTCGCGGCACAGGCATTCAAGGCCGGACTGCTCGACGAGTGCGAGCTGTTCATCCTGCCCATCGTCGTCGGTGGGGGTAAACCAGGACTACCGCCCGGCATGCGCGCCAAGCTTGAGCTTCTCGAGGAGCGCCGATTCGGAAACGGCGTCGTACACCTGCGCTACCGCCCCCTCGGACGGTGAACGACGAGCCCTTCCGGTCGTCGCACGGCGTGGATCATACGGCGGCGAACGGTCAATCGGTCCCAGTAGGGCATCACCGGCCCGGCGGAGCTACGGCGCCGAACTGCCGTCCGACGGGTCCCGGACAGCTCGGGGACCGCCCCACAACGACGGCCTACCCGATCTGGCCTCGGCGAACGCGAGCCTCATCAGCACGACGAACGCCGCCTGGTGGAACTCCGGCGGAATGATCCCGGGCGGGATCGCCCCCGGGTGAAGACTGACGAGCCACCGCTGCACCAACGCCGCACTCTCATGTTCGTCGACGCCGGCGAACGCCTCGATCGCCCGTTCGTAGTGGCGTCGCACCCCCTCGGCCTGCCCCGTGTCGAGCAGGGCCAGGCAGAGAGCGAGCAGAGCCTTGCCCTCGCGGTGCCGGTCGCCGACCGCCCGGAAGATGTCGGCGGCCCGTCGATGGGCGACGACGGCGTCCGCCGACTGCTGCGCTGCCCGCAGGTTGTTGCCGAGGTTGTTCGTGGCGACGCCCTCGCCCTGCCGGTCACCGGCCTCCCGGTACGCCTGCACCGCTTGTTCGTAGGCGGCGGTGGCGTCGGCGAACCGTTCCGCGTCCTGCAGGGCCACACCGAGGTTGCTCAGCGCCGTGCCCTCACTGCCGCGGTCGCCGGTGTCGCGGTATACCTGGGCTGCCCGCGTGTGGGCGGTTGCCGCCTCGGCACACCGTCCGGCACGGCGCAGGGTCAGGCCGAGGCCGGTCAACGCCAAGCCCTCGCTGTGCCGGTCACCGGTCTCCCCGAAGAGTTCGACGGCCCGGGTGTGGGCGGCCACGGCCTCGTCGAACCGCTGGACCATCTGCAGCGCCGAGCCCAGATAGTGCTGGGCCTCGGCCTCGTGGTACCGGTCGTCGAGCTCGCTGAAGACGTCGACGGCCCAGGTGTGCACGGTGACGGCCCGCTCGTGCTGGCCCACCTCCTGCAGGTCCGCGCCGAGGTTGTTCCAGGTGATGCCCTCACCCTGCCGGTCCCCGGTCTCGCGGCAGATCTCGGCGGCCCGGGTGTGGGCGGTGATCGCCTCGTCGAAGCGCCCCACCGCCCGCAGCACCTGGCCGAGGTTGTTCAACGCCAGGCCCTCGCTGTGCCGGGCGTCGATCTCACGGTAGATGTCCAACGCCCGGGTGTGGGCGGTGATCGCCTCGTCGAACCGCCCCACCGCCCGCAGGGCCAGGCCGAGATTGTTCAGCACCATGCCTTCGTCGTGCCGTTCACCGGTCTGCCCGATGATGAGCTCGACCGCCCGGGTGTGGGCGGTGACGGCCTCGTCGGACCGGCCCGCCTCGTTGAGGGCCATGCCGAGGTTGTTCAGCGCCATGCCCTCGCCGTGCTGGTCCCCGGCCTGCCGGCAGATGGCCCGGAAGCTGTCGGTGACGGTGATCAGCTCGGACAGGTACCGACGGAACGACAGGAATATGTGCAGGAGGGAGGCCAGCCCGATGCTGGCCGTGCGGTGCCCGTGGACGCCCGCGGTCGTACAGACGGCGACCAGGTTGGGCCGTTCGGTCTCCAACCAGGCCAGCGCCTGCTCCCGGGTGGAGAAGGTGGCCACGACCGGGGGCGGTTGCATCTGCCCGGCCGCCCCGTAGGTGGTCTCGATCCGGGCCAGCGCCTCCTGTGGGACGGAGCTGGCGGTGAGCTCGGCGGCGACCGACGGAGGCTGCAGATGGGCACTGGCGGCGGCGGTGGCCCCGACGTAGTAGGTGAACAGCCTGGCGCGGGCGGCGTCCGGAGCATCGGCGTCGGCCGCCTGCTCCTGCGCGTAGAGCCGGACCAGGTCGTGCATCCGCCATCGCCCCCAACCGGGGCCGGCCTCGACGAGGTGGGCACGGGCCAGGTCCGTCAGGAGCGCTTCGGCCCGGTGCGCATCGGTGTCGACCAGACACGCGGCGGCCTCCGTGCCGACCTCCGGGCCGGGATTGACCGGCAGCAGCCGGAACAGGCGGGCCTGGGTGGGGCTCAGCTGCCGGTAGGACAGGTCGAACGCGGCACGCACCGCACGGTCCTCCCGGCTCAGCCGGTCCAGCCGGGTGTGCGCGGCGCGCAACGCCTCCGCGAGGGAGGCCAGCGTACGGGTGCCGGGGTCGGCCAGCAGACCGGCGGCGATGTTCAGCGCAAGCGGCAGGCCCGCGCACAGTCCGGCGATCTCGGCGGCGGCCTGCGGCTCGTCGTGCCCTCTGCTGTCGGCCGGGCCGCGCAGCTGCTTCAACTGGTCGGCCAGGAGCCGCACGGACGTCTCGACGTCCAGCACGTCGAGGTCGTGCAGGCGGGCCCCGACCGCCAGGGTGTGGCGGGAGGTGATCACCGTGGCGGTGCTGTCGTCGCTCGGTAGCAGCGGCGTCACCTGGGCGGCGGTGGCCGCGTTGTCGATCACCAGGAGCAGCCGCCGGTCCTGTGCGGCGTAGGCGGCCAGCACGCTACGGAACAGCGCGCTGCGGTCCTGCTCGCCCGCGGGGATGTACTCACCGGGCAGACCCAGCGCCTGCAACAGGCCGAGCAGCGCCGCGCCGGGCGACAGCCGCCGCAGCGGGTCGTAGCCGAACATGTCCACGAAGAGCACTCCACCGGGGAACCAGCCCGGCTGTCGTCGTGCCCGGGTGGCGGCCTGCACGACCAGTTCGGTCTTGCCGACCCCGGCCAGTCCGGCCACCGCCGACACCGGTCCCGCCCCGGTGCCCCCACCGGGTGCCAGCTCCTTGAGCAGCGACTCGACCTCGGTCTCCCGGCCGGTGAAGGACGTCGAGGCGCGGGGCAACCCGGCGGGGGTGACCTGCGGCGGCAGGGTCACGGTGATGGTGTGCCCCTGGATCACCGCGTTGAGGAACACCCCGCCCGTGATCGTGTTCGAGGTCGTCCCCTCCGTCCGCCGGCCGAAGAGCCGTCGTCCGAACCCGTCGCCCTTCACGTCACAAGCCCCGGGACGGGTCGGCCCCGTCGTCGCGGACCGGCGGGTCGTGCGGCTGCCGGACGATGTCACGGGCCTGGACGACCGGACCGTGGAACGTGCCGGTCGTGATCGTGTTGGTCACCGCACCGGCGACGGCCTCCGGAGGTGCGGGGGAGGACGGGCCGCCGACGGTCAGGTCACGGGCCTGGACGACCGACTGGGCGAACTCACCGCCCCGGATCGTGTTGTCGACCCGGCCGACCGGCCCGGTGTGCGACGCGGACCTGCGGGTCGCTGCCGCGGTGTAGGCGGTCAGCGCCAGCCCCAGCACGGTGGCGAAGATCCCGAGCGTGCTGGCCCACTTGTCGGCCTCCGTCACGCCCACGCGGGCGAACGCCACGCCGAGGCCGACCAAGCCCAGCGAGCAGACCACCCCGGCCGTCCACCCGGCGATCCTCCTGTTACGACGGGTCATCGTTACATTATCTACGGTCACCGCCACCTGCGGAACCGCAGCCGGGCCGGCGGCTGCAGGCGACCGACAGGACCCGCCACCGTCAACGACGCTGTGCCGTGATCAGGACGTACCCGGGAAAACCACCCGGGCCACGCTCGTGCGCACCCTCCTCGTCCCGGAACAGCCAGTTGGTGATGCTCGTGCCGTACAGCCGCGCGATGTCAGGGTGCAGACGGATGTACTCCCGAAGCTGCTCCTGCGCCGGGGGAGGGAAGACCGCGTGCTCCGTGACGTCCCGGATGTCGAGCACCGTGAACCCCGCCTCCCGCAGCAGCGGTGCGTAGTCGTCGATGTCGATGAGGTTGACGACCTCCGTCGGCTCGTCGTAACCGGGCCGGCGGAAGCAGTCGGCCAGGGCCAGCCGCGAGCCCGGCCTGAGCACCCGAGCCGCCTCGGACAACGCCCGCTGCTTGTCCGGCATGTGCAGCAGCGACTCGAAGAACCACGCACCGTCGAACGACGCGTCGTCAAAGGGCAGCTCCATCGCATCGGCGAGCTCGAAACGCACCCGGTCGGCCAACCCGCCCCGCTGCGCCCGTGCCGTGGCCTCCGCCACCTGACCGTCGCTGACCGTGATGCCGACGACCTCCACGTCGTACGAGCGGGCCAGGTCGAGCGCCGGACCACCCACCCCGCACCCCAGATCGAGGATGCGCTGACCCGACGCGGGCGTCAGCCGCTCGATCAGCCGGGCGGTGAGCCGTTCGGCCGCGGCGATCAGGTCGACCTGGTCGCCGTCGTCCGACCAGTAGCCGAAGTGCAGGTTCGCCGGCATCTGCGCCCCGACGAAACCGTCGTACATCTCCGCGACCCGGGTGGCGTTGTCGTCTGCTGTCGATGTCACCTACGGCCTCCAGTGTTCACTGTCGATCGGATCTGTCGGCCCGGCCCCGGGGGCCGTCCACATCCCGGTGGGTTCAGCGCGCTGGGAACAGGTCGGTGGCGGTGACCCGGATCGTGCCGGGCGCGTCCCGGGGGGTCGGCACGAGATGCAGATGCTGGGTGTCCGGCTCGTCCGGGCGGTCGCACCCGGTCGTGCAGGCGCAGGGATCGGAGGTGAAACCGGCGAACCGGTAGGCGATCTCCATCATCCGGTTGCGCTCCGTCGGGCGGAAGTCGGCCACCAGGTGGACGCCGGCCGCGAAGGCCCGGTCCACGAGCCAGTTCAGGATCACCGCCCCCGCCCCGAACTGCACCACCCGGCACGACGTGGCCAGGAGCTTCACCTGCCAGACGCCCTCCTGACGCGCCAGCAGCACGACCCCGACGGCCCCGTGCGGACCGAACCGGTCGGCCATGGTGGTCACCAGGACCTCGTGGCCCGCATCGTCGAGCAGCCGCCGCAGCGCCGCATCGGAGTAGTGCACGCCCGTCGCGTTCATCTGGCTGGTCCGCCGGGTCAGCTCCTCGACCCGGGCGAGGTCCCGGTCGGTCGCCCGGTCGATCCGCATCTGGAGGTCCAGCGAGCGGAGGAACTCCTGGTCCGGCCCCGCGAAGTCGCGTTGCACGGCGGTACGTCGGACGTTCGCCTGGTACATGCGGCGTCGCTGCCGGGCGTCCTCGGTGACCACCGCCGGGGTGAACTCCGGCCGGCGCGGTAGTCCGGGCACCTCCTCGTGGCTGTAGCAGCGCACGTCGGGCAGGTGGAACGCGACCTCGGCGCGTTCGGTGGGCTGGTCGTCGACGAAGGCCACAGCGGAGTACGCGAACCGCAGACCGTCGGCGATCCGGCGTACCGACTCGGACTTGGGGCCCCACCCGATCTCCGGCAGGAGGAAGTACTCCGCGACGTCCCACCGTTCCAGTTGCCGCCACGCGAGGGCGTGGTCGTTCTTGCTGGCGACCGACTGCAGGATGCCCCGCGCGTCCAGGGTGGTGATCACCTCACGTACCTCGTCGGGCAGCCGGAGGTCGTCGCCCTCCAGCAGGGTGCCCCGCCAGAGCGTGTTGTCCAGGTCCCAGACGAGACACTTCACCGGCTGGTCAGGCATCGGCCCTCCCCGCCGTGGCCAGCGCGTGGTCGGCGAGGATGAGCTGACAGATCTCGGTGGTGCCCTCGATGATCTCCATCAGCTTGGCGTCCCGGTAGGCCCGGGCCACCGGGCTCCCGTCGTGGGCGGCCCGGGAGGCCAGCAACTGCACGGCCGTCGCCGCGCCCCGCGCCGCGTTGCGCGAACTGACCTGCTTGGCCAGCACCACGGCGGCGACCAGCCCCGGATCACCGTCGTCCCAGCACCTGCTGGCGTGCTCGCAGGCACGGCTGGCCACCTGCTCGGCGACGAGGAGTTCGGCGAGGTGCCGGGACACGAGCTGGTGGCGGGCCAGCTCGGTGCCGAACTGGGAGCGGGCACGCACGTGGGTGGCCGACACCCGCAGACACTCGCGCAGGATGCCCACGCACCCCCAGGCGACGGACATCCGCCCGTAGAGCAGCATCGCGGTCACCAGCATCGACAGGTCGTGCCCACCGCCGCCGAGGATCGCGGAGGCGGGGAGGCGGACGGCGTCGAGACGGACGTCGGCGTGGCCCGCCGCGCGGCACCCCGACGGATGCGGGACCCGCGTCAGCCGGACCCCCGGACGGTCGCGGGGGACGACCGCGACGGCCGCCCCCGACCCGAACCGGCCGACGACGAGGATGAGGTCGGCGTAGGTGGCCGCCGTGGTCCACACCTTCTCCCCGGTGACCACGGCCTCGCCGTCGACGATCTCGATGCGGGTGGTCATCGCGCCCAGATCACTGCCGGCGTCGGCTTCGCTGAACGCCACCGCAGCGAGTTGCCCGCCGGTGAGCCGGGGCAGGTAGTGCCGCCGCTGGTCCGGGTCGCCGAACCGGCCGATGCTCCAGGCCGCCATGCCCTGGGAGGTCTGCACGCTACGCACCGAGCTGCACAGGCCGCCGGTGTGTGCGGTCAGTTCACCGTTGTCCGCGCTGCTCAGACCGAGCCCGCCGAACTCCACCGGAACCTGGGCGCACAGCGCCCCCTGCCGGCCCAGCTCCCGTAGCACCGCGACGGGCAGTTCACCGGCGAGGTCCCAGCCGCCGGCCCGGTCGCCGATGAGCGTGCTGGTCAGGTCGCGAGCGGTGGCGGTGGCGGTGGTGCGGCGTTCACCGGCCATGGTCGTCACGCAGCCGCCGCACCAGGGCCGCCATCGACCGCACCGAGCGGAAGTTGTCCAACCGCAGGTCCGCACCCAGCACGGCGATCTGGAAGGTCTGTTCGAGGTGGACCACCAGCTCCATCGCGAACAGCGAGTTGACCAGCCCGCTGTCGAACAGGTCCTGGCCGACCTCGACGGTGGTCCTGAGCCGGTCGGTGAGGTACGACCGCAACGTCTCCTCGGGGTCGAGGACCTCCGCGCTCTGCTCCGCCGTCACGACAGTACCTCCGTGTAGTCGTAGAAACCGCGGCCCGACTTGCGGCCGAGATGGCCGTCACGCACCTTCGCCGTCAACTGTTCGCAGGGCCGGTACCGCTGCTCGCCCGTGCGTTCGTACAGCGCCGCCAGCGAGTCCACCAGGTTGTCCAGACCGATGAGGTCGGCGGTGCGCAGCGGGCCGGTCCGGTGCCCGAGGCAGCCCTGCATGAGGGCGTCGACCTCGTCGGCCGTGGCGATGCCGTCCCCCACGAGGCGGGCCGCGTCGTTGAGCATCGGGTGCAGCAGCCGGCTGGTGACGAAACCCGGCGAGTCACGCACCTGCACGGCGCGTCGGCGCAGGCCCGCCAGCAGGGCCATGAGCGCGGCCACGGTCGCCTCGCCGGTACGCGGCCCGCGGATCACCTCGACCAGGTCGATCAGGTACGCGGGGTTCATGAAGTGCGTGCCGACCAGCTGGTGCGGTCGGGGCAGGGCCCCGGCCAACTCGTCGATCGGGATGCCCGAGGTGTTGGTGACGAGCGGGACGTCCGCGCCGACGGCCCCGGCCACCTCGACGAGGATCGCGGTCTTGACGGTGAGGTGTTCGCTGACCGCCTCGATCACGGCCGAGACCCCACCCAGTTCCCGTACGGAGGTGGCCGTCACCAGCCGGCCGGGTTGCCCGTCGGCCGGTGCCGCGTTCATCAGCCGGGCATGGCGCAGTTGGAGGGGAATCGTGTGGGTGGCCCGGTCGAGCGCCGCCGGGTCGTTGTCGACCAGCACCACCGGTCGTCCACTGCCGAGCACGGTCGTGGCGATGCCCGTTCCCATCACCCCGGCGCCCACCACGGCGACCGGCCGGCTGTCGGACCCGACTCCCATACGTGTGCCCCCGACCCTCGACGATCCTCGCCCCGAGCG
>NZ_JBMDWU010000560.1:0-6060 GCF_048594385.1 Micromonospora sp.
GGGCTGCCTCGGGGGTGCCCCCCCCCCCCCCCCCCCCCCACATGCGCCTACCCCACCCCCCCGGCCCGCCCGACCAGCCCGGCGGTCAGGCGCGGCGGGTGGCCAGCAGGCGGCGGGGGTTCCAGCGCAGCAGCAGGCGACGCAGCCGCCCGGAGGCCGTCACCAGCCGCGCCGAGCTGTCGCCCAGCGAGGCACGCCAGCGCAGCAGCACCGACGGCGGCAGCACGGCGGCCAGCAGCCGGGTACGCCGGTCGGCCCGCGCGGCGAGGGTGTCCCGTACCGTCCGCAGCGCCGGGTGCAGGGGCTCGCCGGTGAGCGGGTCCCGGGCGTACCTGGCGCGTTCCTCGGCCCGGCCGAGCAGCCGTACCGCCGTGGCGGAGCCGGCGTCCTCGCCGACCGCCTCCCGGGCCAGGCGCTCGGCGGTCGCCCGGGGCGTCTCCGTCCGGTCGACCCGGACCCGGTAGTCGACCAGGGTGTCCAGCAACTCGTCCCAGGCGGCGTGGGCGTCCGCGCGGGCCCGCTCGGCGTCCGCGCCCAGCACCGTCATCGGGATGCTCGCGCCCGCCCCGTCGTCGGGGGCGGCGCCGGCCGCCACCGGAACGGGCCGACGGTGCCGCTGCCGGCGTAGCGCGCGCCGCCGCAGCGCCGGCAGCGCCAGCAGCGCCGCCAACGCCAGCAGCGCGCCCAGCGTCCACCAGGGCCAGGTCGGGGCCCGCTCGACGGGGGCGCCGGTGGTCGGGTCGAACCCGGCGTCGGTGTCCTTGTCGATGGCCTCGTCACGCTGCGGCCCGGCCGTGGCGCCCGGGTCCTCCGGCGCGGCCGGCGCGGCCGTGTCCGACGGCTCCGGGTCCGGGGCGTCGGAGTCCGGCGCCCACGCCGACCGGGTCGACCCCTGGACGCCGTACGCCGGGGTGGCGTCGAACGGCACCCAGCCGAACCGGTCGAAGTAGACCTCCGTCCAGGCGTGCAGGTTGCGGTTGGTCAGGACGGCGGTGTCCCCGTCGACGCTGCTGCCGTTGGTGAAGCCGAACGCTACCCGGGCCGGGATGCCGGCCTCCCGCACCAGCCAGGCCAGTGCCGCCGCGTACTGCTGGCAGTAGCCGACCTTGTTGGTGAGGAAGTCGACGATCTCCTGGCCGCTGGTGCCGCCCTTGGTGCTCAGCGAGTAGCTGAACCCGTTCTCCCGGGAGAAGTAGTCGTAGAGCGCCCGGACCCGGTCGTAGTCGGTGGACTTCCCCTCCACGAGCCGGTTGACCAGCACGCTGACCTCGCGGACCTCCGGGGTGCGGGTCTGTTGCAGCCGGATCGGGTGATCGGCCGGCAGCGGGCGGGCCCGGCGCAGCGCCGCCGGGGTGTACGTCGAGCGCACGTACTCGAAGGAGTAGCGCTTGCCCCGGGAGTTGTCCCGGTTGGAGAAGACCACCCCGAGGTTCTGGTCGTACGACCAGTTGCCGTTGAGCCCGTCGAAGCTGACCGGGTCGGTGTAGACCGGCACGAAGGGCATGTTCAGCGACCGGTTCACCTCGACGGTCGCCCGGTAGGTCTGCTGCTCCACCCCCGCCTGGGCCCGGTCGGCCGGGTCGGGCAGGTCCCGGTTCACCGGCCGGCCGTTGGGCGGGCGCACCCGGAAGCCGTCCGGGCGCAGCTCGTCGGCGACGCCGAAGCGCAGGTAGAACGGGTTCTGCTCGGTGGTGGTGACGGTGACCATGTCGGCCACCTCGGACTGGTTGAGCTGCCCGCTGAGGGCGGCGAACAGGTCGATCCGGCCGGGGCCGCCGCCCTGCCCGAGGCGTCCGTTGCCGGTGCCGTTGCCGGCGGTGTTGAACTGGTCCAGCAGCCCGCCGGACATCCCCGGCACGGCCAGCGGCAGCACCACGGCCAGCACCACCCCGACCACCGCCAGCCGGCGACCGGCGGCGGCCAGCGGGGACGACTCCCAGACGTCCACGTCGCGGCCCTCGCCGGTGAACCGGCGGCCGAACCGGCGGACCCGGTCGACGTTGTCGGTGACCAGCAGCCAGAGGTAGCCGGCGGCGCCGACCACGAACGGCAGCGCGGGGACGCTGTCGACGTAGACCGCCACCGGCACCGAGTAGATGGCCAGCATGGGCAGCCCGGCCAGGGCCGGTCGGCGCAGCCCGACGGCGAGCACGTCGACCACGATCGCCACCGAGCCCACCCCGAGCACGCTGATGAACAGCAGCGGGGTGGTGTCGGGCACCTTCACGCCGTAGGAGCGCATGTCCTGCAACGAGCCCTGCGCCAGCTCACCGAAGTGGGCCAGCGTCGCCGGCGTGGGCAGGAAGGCGACCAGCTCGCCACCGCCCGGGAAGAGCCAGGTCAGGGCGAGCAGCAGGCCGGCGAGCATGCCCAGCACCTGGCCCCACAGCGGGGCCCGGACCAGCCGGGTGAGGGCCGCCGCGCCGGCCACCACGGCGACCGCGATGGCCGACTGGATCAGCCAGGTCCACTGTTGGAAGATCGACGACAGCGGGGCTGCGGCGAGCAGGGTCGCCGTGGCGGCCACGAAGCCGATGTTCCGGGACGCGTTCACGACGTCACCCTCTCTCGTCGGGCGTCGGTGGCGGGGCCGACCGCACGGCGGCCGACGACGGCGGTACGCCCGTCGGCGGCGCGGCGGACCGGCCGGTGGTGCCGGTGCGGGGCCGGTCGACGGCTCACCGGACGGCCCCGGCGACCGTCTCGGCGAGCGCCGCACGCAGCGCGAAGCCCTGTGAACCGCGGCCGGCCTGCGGCCAGAGCGCCGGGAGTTGGCCGTCGTGGTCGACCCCGATGACCCGCCAGCCGCCCTGCAACAGGGACAGCGCGGCGGCGGCGTGGGCCTGCTCGGACTCGAACCGGGCCCGCTCGGGCAGGCTGAGCCAGGTGGAGCTGTGCAGCACGAAACCGACGCAGGTCGCCCCGTTGCCGCGCAGCCCGCCGAGCAGTTCCGCCTCACTGGTGGTCAGCGACCCGAACAACGCGATGATCAGGCCACCGTCGGCGCGCTGGCGGACCCGCTGCACCAGCGTCGCCACGTCGCCGCGCTGGTCGAGCCGGACGTCGGAGAGGTGGTCGAGGAGCAGGCCGTCCCCGGTGGCCTCGTTGGCGTCGACGTCGACCCCGTCGCCGGTGACCAGGCGCAGCTTGTATCCGGCCTGGCGCAGGTGCACGGCGATGCTGGCGGCGGCGGAGACCGCCCACTCGAAACTGGCCGTCGGGCCGTCACCCCGGTGCCCGTGCGCCCGGGTGTCCAGCACCACCGTGGCGCGGCTCTCCCAGGGCTGCTCCTCGCGGCGCACCATCAGCTCACCGGTGCGGGCGGTCGACTTCCAGTGCACCCGGCGCAGGTCGTCGCCCCTGCGGTACTCCCGGGTGGCGGCGTCGTCCTCGCCGTGCACCGCCACCGACCGGGCCCGGCTGTCGCCGCTGCCGGCGTACTCGCCGGGCAGCCGTACCGAGGGCAGCGGGGTGACCTGCGGGATCACGGTGAGCTGTTCGGTGCTGGGGAACGCCCGGCTCAGCTCGCACAACCCGAACGGGTCGGTCATCCGGATCACCAGCGGACCCACCTCGTACCGGCCGCGCACGTCGGCGCGCACGGTGTACGCCACCGAGCTGGCCTGGTGCGCGCCGAGCCGTTCCAGCACCACCCGGGGCCGGCTGCCCAGCGCGTACGGCAGCCGGTCCTCCAGCAGCAGGGTGCCGGTGGGCAGCCGGGACATGTTCTGCAACCGCAGCACCACCCGGGAGCTGGCCCCGACCGGCACCCGGTGCGGGTCCAGCGAGCGGTTGCAGGCCAGCTTGTACCGGGTCCGGCCGACGTAGAGCGCGGCGAGCAGCGGCAGGACGGCGAGCAGCACCGCCACCCGGAGCAGGTCCCGTTCGCCGAGGATGCCGGCCGAGATCGCGGCGGCGATGGCCGCCGCCAGGAACGAACGGCCCCGGGTGGTCAGGCCACGCAGCCCGTCCCGCACGTCACGGCCTCCGCGGCTCGAACGGCGGGCGGCCGTTGCCGGCGGCGGGGCGGGGCGTGTCGTACCCGGTGGGGCGCTTGCGGTCCGGCGGCAGGGCGAGCCGGTGCACCAGCTCGGCGACGATCGCGTCGGTGGTGCGGCGGGCCAGCTGGGCGTCGGCCGTGGGGATGATCCGGTGGGCCAGCACCGGCACCGCGAGCGCCTGGAGGTCGTCGGGGAGCACGTAGTCGCGGCCCTCCTGGGCGGCCACCGCGCGGGGGGGGCGCAGCTGCTGGTGGGTGGCCCGGGGGGACGCGCCCAGCCGCAGGTCGGGGGCCTCCCGGGTGGCGGTGACCAGGTCGACGGCGTACTGCTTGACGGCGTCGGCGACGTGGACGTTGCGCACGGTGGCGATCAGCCGGCGTACCGTGTCGGCGTCGGAGACCGGGCGCAGCTCCTGGAGTGGGTCGGCGGCGCCGTGCCCGTCCAGCATGGCCAGCTCGGCCTCCGGGCCGGGGTAGCCCATCGCGATCCGGGCGGTGAACCGGTCGCGCTGCGCCTCCGGCAGCGGGTACGTCCCCTCCATCTCGATCGGGTTCTGGGTGGCGATCACCATGAACGGGGTCTGCAGCTGGTAGGTGACGCCGTCGACGGTGACCTGGCGTTCCTCCATGCACTCCAGCAGCGCGGACTGCGTCTTCGGCGAGGCCCGGTTGATCTCGTCGCCGACCACCAGGTTGGCGAAGACCGCGCCGGGGCGGAACTCGAAGTCGTGCGTCTCCTGGTTGTAGACGCTGACCCCGGTGACGTCGCTGGGCAGCAGGTCGGGGGTGAATTGGATGCGCCGCACCGAACAGTCGATGGACCGGGCGAGCGCCTTGGCCAGTTTGGTCTTGCCGACGCCCGGGACGTCCTCGATCAGCAGGTGCCCCTCGGCCAGCAGGACGGCCAGGGCGAGCCGTACGGTCGCCGTCTTGCCCTCGATGACCTGCTCGATGTTGGCCACGATGGCCTCGCTGGCGGCGCGGAACTCGTCGTGCGGCAGCACGCCGCCCACCTCGTCCCAGGTCTGTTGTGTCACGGGCCTTCTCCTCGTCGCGACGGCAGCTCGGTAAAGAGCACCTGGACCCGTCGTTCGGTTCGCAACGGGAAGCCTCGTCTGCCGCAGGAATCGCACTGGTCTCTCAGGCTAACCATGTTTACGGTGAACGCCGAACCCTGCCGGAAGTCGGCCGGTCACCCGGCGGATATTCGTCAGGTCGGGGGACCGGACGCGGCCGGGCGACCACGGAAGGTGACGGTCGCGGGGTGGATGTGCCGGGCGGTCGCCCGACGCCACGGGGTACACTGCGGAACATGACCGGAGTCTTCCTGCTTCTTACCGGGCCGTGCTGATGCGCTGACGCGCGACAGCACGGCGGCCCCTCCTGTGCGAGGGGCTTTTTCGTGCCCGCGGCGGGGTCCTGCGGGCCCGACGCTCCCCAGACCCGACACGACCGCGCCAAGGAGCCAAGGAGAAGGCATGAGCGAGGCAGCCGCACCGGCGGGCGACATCCCCCCGTACCGGTACACCGCGGCCATGGCCGACGAGATCGAGCGTCGGTGGCAGGACACCTGGGAGCGGGAGGGCACCTTCCACGCGCCGAACCCGACCGGCCCGCTGGCCGACCCGGGCCACCCCCGGGCGGGCGCGGAGAAGCTGTACGTGCTGGACATGTTCCCGTACCCGTCCGGGGCGGGGCTGCACGTCGGGCACCCGCTGGGCTACATCGGCACCGACTGCTTCGCCCGCTACCAGCGGATGGCCGGGCGCAACGTGCTGCACGCGATGGGCTTCGACGCGTTCGGCCTGCCCGCCGAGCAGTACGCGGTGCAGACCGGCACCCACCCCCGCACGACCACGGTGGCCAACATCGAGCGGTACAAGGCGCAGCTGCGCCGGCTGGGGCTGGCCCACGACGAGCGGCGCTCGGTGGCCACCATCGACACCGACTTCTACCGGTGGACCCAGTGGATCTTCCTGCAGGTCTACAACTCCTGGTACGACCCGCAGGCGCGGCGGGCCCGTCCGGTCGCCGAGCTGACCGCCGAGTTCGCCGCCGGT
>NZ_JBMDWU010000561.1:0-18030 GCF_048594385.1 Micromonospora sp.
CCTGCACCACCATCGGCCAGACCCCGGGGGGCGCGTGGTTTCAAACCCCCACGTCCCCCCCCGCGACCATCCCGCCCCGCCCCGACGTGGTGCTGCTCGCCGACACGACCGGCAGCATGCAGGCGGCGCTGAACGACGTCCGGGTCAACGCGAAGCGGATCGTCGACGACATCAGCGGCGTCCAGCCCGACGCCCGGTTCGCGGTCGCCGAGTTCCGGGACGAGGGCGACGAGTTCGTCTTCCGGCTCGACCGGGACCTGACCGCCGTGCCGTCCGAGGTGCAGGACGCGGTGAACGTCTGGACCGCCGGGGGCGGTGGCGACGACCCGGAGGCCGGCCTGAACGCGCTGTACTCCGTGGCCACCGGGGCGGTGAGCCTGCGGGCCGAGAGCAGCCCGATCGTGGTGATCTTCGGGGACGCGCCGTCGCACGACCCGAGCGTCGACCACGACCTCGCCGGCACCATCGGGGCGTTGACCACCCGGGGCGTACGGGTGGTGGCGGTGGACGTCGGCAACCCGGGCAGCTCCTCCCTCGACCAGTCCGGACAGTTCACCGAGATCGCCAGGCAGACCGGGGGCGTGCTGCTCAACGCCGCCGGCCCCGCCGAGGTCTCCAACGCCATCCTGGCCGGCATCCGCGCCATCCAGAGCACCGTCGGCGCCCGGATCACCGACTGCGACCCGCAGCTCACGGCCTCCGTCACACCGACCGAGCAGACCGTCGACAGCGGCGGCACCGTCGACCTCACCGTCGCCGTCGCGGTCGACCCCGCAGCCCGCAACGGGGAGTACGCCTGCCGCCTCGACGTGTCCGTGGACGGCATCGTGCAGGGCGAGCCGGAACGGCTGACCGTGACCGTCAGCGGCGCGGCACCCGACGTACCGGTGCTGCACTCCGACGCCGCCACGCTCGACCTCGGGGAGGTCCCCCTCGGGGTGCCCTCGGCGGCCCGGACGGTGACCCTCACCAACACCGGCGACTACCCGCTGACCGTGGCCGCCGCCCTCGCCGAACAGCCCCTCCCGGCGGTCTTCGCGGTCACCGGCTCCACCTGCGCCGGGGTGCTGGCCGTCGCCAAATCCTGCACGATGGCGCTCACCGCCACCCCCCGGGCGATCGGCGCGGCGACGTCGACGCTCAGCCTCGCCAGCGCCACCGACACCGGCGGGGTCGCCGCCCAGTCGCTGGCGCTGAGCGTCTCGGGTCGCAGCCCGACGTTGCAGTTCAACCCGGGCGTCGGCCGTCCCGGCCAGGTGGTCACCGCGCTCGGCCAGGGCTTCCCGGCCGGTGCCGAGGTGCTGGTCGGCTGGGTCGACGGCACCGGCACGGTGACGGCGGTCGCCGACGCGTCCGGCCGGTTCGCGGTGCCGATGGTGGTCTTCGAGGAGGGGCTCGCCGGCCCCCGGGCCGCGCTCGCCTCGGTGCCGGCGGTCGGCCAGGTGACCAGCGGCACGTTCCTGGTGCAGTCGGCGACCGCCCAGCCGGGCCCCTTCACCCGCCGCCGCTGACCGGCCCACCCGCCGGGGCGCACCGCACCCGACCCGGGCCAACCGGGACCTTGGCCACCGCCGGCGCGCACCGGGACCCGGGCCACCGCTGGGCCACCCCGGCGGGGTCGCCCAGGGCACGCGGCCCGCTCAGCCGACCAGTACCTGACCGGTGGCGACGATGCTGCCGGCCGGCAGCGGCGCGGGATCGTTGCAGGTGTTGACCTTGTCGCCGTGCCGGGCCGCCGGCTTGCCGTTGATCAGCACCAGCGGGCTGCCGGCGATGATCGTGCCCTGGTTGTTCGGTGGCGTCTGGAACGGCCCACCGGTCGGCACGTGCGGCGGGGCGTTCACCGCGACGCTGCCGACGACGGCGGCCGGCTTGCCCTCGATCAGCACGTCGGTGCTGCACCCGTTGGCGATCGTCCCGGCGAACGGCATCGGGGTGGGTGTCGGCACCGGCCCGGCCGGTGAGGGCACCATGATGATGTGCGTGTCGGTGCCGACCACCTTGTCACCGAGCTTCGCCGCGGGTACGCCCACGATGACAACCTCCCCCTGAGCGACGGGACGGGATCAGATCAGCCCCTCGCGGATGGCGTGCGCGACCGCCTGGGTGCGGTTACGCACGCCCAGCTGGGTGGTGATCTCGTGCACGATGTTCTTGATGCTGCGCTCCGAGTAGGACAGCTCCCGGGCGATCGTCGCGATGTCCGCCCCGGCGGCGATCATCCGGAGCACGGCGAGCTGACGCGGGGACAACGGCAGGATGGTCAACCCCCGGGGCGCCAACACCTGCCGTTGCGCCCGGCCCACCCGGATCAGCAGCGAGCTGAGCAGGTCGGTGGGGAGCCTCGCCTCGCCCCGGGCGGCGGCCCGGACCACCTCGCGCAGCAGGGTGGCGGTGCTCTCCGAACGGCGTACCAGACTCAGGCCGCCCGCCTCGATCGCCTGCAGGCCGGCGGTGTCGTCGAGCTGCCCCACCACCAGCACCGGTCGGGGGGACGGCCGCCCGATCAGGGCTTCGAGCTGGGCCAGCAGCCACCCGTCCACCGTGTCGGCGACGATCACCAGGATGTCCGGGTCGTCGTCGGGGCCGGCCACCACGACCGGCCGTGCACCTGCGGGTTCGTCCGGCCCGACGGTGTCGAGCTGGGCCGTCACCCCGGCCTGGGAGATCGGGTCGCGGGAGCGGACCGCCGCGCGGACCGGCACCGGGTGGACGGTGTCGGCCGGATGGACGGTGTCGGCCGGGTCGGCGGTGTCGTGGGCGGAGCGCGGGCCGGGGGCCTGCCGGGCGGCGGCGTGCGGGTCGCTCATCGGCTCGGGGAAGGGCTCGGGGTGGGCGCGACCGGCACGAGCTGACCGGCGAAGTACGCGGCCGGGGTGCACGCCGTGGTGCCCGGGTTCGCGCACTTCACCGCGACCGTCACCGGCTGGCCGGCGGAGAACCGCAGCGGCTGCACGAAGTGGTAGTCCAGGTCCCGGAAGTTGTTCAGACCGGTCTCTAGCAGCACCGTGTCGCCCCGCCGCACCTGGAGCAGGCCGGCGTCGCCGTGCGGATTCTGCAGCACGATGTCGGTCACCCAGAGCACCTTCTTGTCGGCCGGCCGGTAGGTGGAGAGGGTGAACTCGTTGGAGGTGGTCGGCGACGCGCTGGTCGCCACCCGGAAGTCGGCGGCGGTCTCCGGGTCGGCGTTGTCGAGCGTCCCGCCCTGGGCACCCGGCCCGCTGCCGTTGCCCTTTCCGGTGTCGGTCGTCGGGCTCGGGGCCGCGCTCGGTTTCGGGCTGGCACCGGCCGCGACGATGGCCACCTTCTCGGCCTTCTCGGCGGTCTGCGCCGCCTCGCTGGCCTGGGTCTTCACCTCGGCCACCTCCTGGGACAACTCCTTGGTCTCCACCTGCGCGGCCTCCTTCGCGGTGGACTGCACGGTGGGCTTGAGCACCGCGAACCAGAGCCCCACCAGGGCCACCGCCGCCGCGGCGGCCACCAGCACCACCCGGGGCGACCAGGCCGGCAGGACGGACCGTTGCACCAGCAGGCCGTCGCTGGTGATCGGCTCGGCGTCGGGACGGGTCACCGCCACCTGGAACGGCAGGTTGCGGTCCGGGCCGAGCAGGAACCGCTTGCGGGGGCGTACCCGGAGTTTCACGAACGTGGCGGTGCCCGGCCGCAGCACCGGTGCGGCCGGCAGCACCCGGAAGGTCAGCAACCGGTCCGGGTCGGCGGGCAGCACCTCGACCGTGGTCTCGACGTTGCCGGTGTTGTCGATCACCAGCTGGTGCCGGGCGGCGCGCCGCGCCTGCGAGGTCCGGGGCACCAGCTCCGTCGCCAGCTCCACGAAGGGCTGCACGGTGACGGTGCCCTCCTCGACCACCGAACCCTCGGGGTTCTCCCGCCCCCGCACCCGTACCCCGAAGTCGACGCTGCCGGCCGGCACGGTCGCCGCACGCGGCGGCGTGAACGTCACCCGCGCCTCCTGCTCGGTGCCGGGCAGCAGGTTCATCGTCGCCGGCTCGACCTCGGCCCACGGTGCGGCGTCGCCGACCACGTCCAGGGTGAACTGGTCGACGACGGCGGCGGTGTTACGCACCCGGACGGTGCAGCCGACCGTGCCGCCCGCGGCGACGGTGAGGTCGGTCTCGACAAGTCCCACAGCGACACTCATGCGGGCAGTGTGGCCGCGCGGGTGCGGCCGGCAGAACCACGATCGAGGAACACCAAGGGGCAGCCGTGGCTACCTGAACGGGCAGCGGAACGCCTGATCGGGCAGCGGGCCGTCAGCGCGGCTCGCTGATCCCGCCCCTCGGCCGCCGGCCCGCCACCCCGCCGGGGCCGGCGGGCCGGCCGCCGCCGCTGTTCACGCTGACCTCGCGCGGCGGCGGGGCCAGGTCGGTCTGCGTCTCGGGCACGAACGGCACGAGCAGTTGCAGGTGCAGCCCGGTCCGGGCGGTCCCGCCGTACCCCACCCAGGCGGAACCGGTGTCCCCCTCCCGCCGGGGCGCGCTGCGCACCACCACCGGCTGGTTGGCGCGGGCCACCGCACCGGTGAGGAACCCCGACGGCAGAGCGGTGCAGCTCGCACAGCCCACCAGCAGGTCACCCAGCAGCCGGTGCTCCCGCTCGGTGTCGGCCGCCCAGGCGGTCAACAGGTAGCTGAACCGGTACCGGCGGCCCGGCGGGCGACGCCCGACGAGCTGGCCGTCGGCGTCGCGCAGCTCGTCCCAGGTCGCCGAGACGCCCGCCGAGTCCTCCTCGACGTCCAGCAGGAACGCCGAGACCAGGTCACCGTCGGCACGCTGCGCGCACCGGTCCGGCGGGTCGAAGACGACCGGCACGTCCGCCGGCAGGTAGTGGCCCAACCAGGCCCGGACCGACAGGTCGACATCCCAGATCATCCGTCCACCCTGCCGGCTGCCCGAACGGGAGCGCGGGCGGCGGCCGGGCAGGCCGTCGGGGCGGATCGGTTGCCCTTGGGGGCAGTGGTGCCTACCCCGGTGGCGTCCCGGCGGGCAGCCCTGACGGGCGGTCGGCGTTGGCAGGCTCGGCCCCATCACACAGTCGTACAGGAGGTTCGATGCCGACGTATCTGTCGCCGGGCGTCTACGTGGAGGAGGTTTCCTCCGGGTCGAGGCCGATCGAGGCGGTCGGGACGGCCGTCGCCGCGTTCGTCGGCTTCGCCGAGAAGGGGCCGGTCGACGAGCCCACGCTGATCACGAACTGGACGCAGTACACCCGCACCTTCGGTGGTTTCGTGGCGGGCAGCTTCCTGCCGCTGTCGGTCTACGGCTACTTCCTCAACGGGGGCGGCTCCGCGTACGTGGTCCGGGTGGGTGGTGCCGGCGCGGACTCCGCCGCCGACGAAGCCGCCGGTGAGTCGTACGCGGCTGCGGCCGTACCGGCGGCCGGTGACAACGGCCGGCTCTCCTTCACCGTCCGGGCGGCGCTGCCCGGCCCCGCCGGCCAGGACCTCTCGGTCGAGGTCGCCGACGCCTCCGAGGGCGGCGACGACGCGTTCAAGCTCGTCGTCAAGCAGGCCGGCAAACCGGTCGAGACGCTTGACAACCTGACCACCAAGCGGGGCGCGGGCAACGTGGTCACCGCCGTCCGCCAGCAGTCCAAGCTGATCCAGATCGAGGAGGCGAAGGGCGCGACCCTCGCCCCGCCCCGACGCGGCGCCGAGATCACCCTGGCCGCGCCCGCGCTGCCGGCCACCACGACCGGCACCGGCGACCTGCGGGTACGCGCCGAGGACTACGTCGGCGACGTCAGCGACCGGACCGGCTTCGCCGGGCTGGAGGCGATCGAGGACATCACCATGCTCTGCGTCCCCGACCTGGCCGCCGCCCACCAGCAGGGGGCCATCGACGACGAGGCGTTCAAGGCCGTCCAGTTGGCGATGATCGCGCACTGCGAGCTGATGGGCGACCGGGTGGCCATCCTCGACCCGCCGCCCGGCCTGCACCCGCAGCGCCTCAAGGAGTGGCGGATGGACGTCGCCGGCTACGACTCCAAGTACGCCACCCTCTACTGGCCCTGGGTCAAGGTGATGGACCCGGCGCAGGGCCGGGCGGTCTTCATGCCGCCCAGCGGGCACGTCGCCGGTGTGTGGGCCCGCAACGACGACACCCGGGGCGTCCACAAGGCACCCGCCAACGAGATCATCCGGGGGGCGCTCGCCCTGGAGAGCGGGCTGACCAAGGGCGAACACGACCAGCTCAACCCGATCGGGGTCAACTGCATCCGGGCCTTCCCCGGGCAGGGCATCCGGATCTGGGGCGCACGGACGCTGTCCAGCGACGCCGAGTGGCGCTACCTCAACGTCCGGCGGCTGTTCAACTGGATCGAGAAGTCGATCCTGCTCGGCACCAACTGGGTGGTCTTCGAGCCCAACGACCCGCGCCTCTGGGACGCGGTGCGACGGGTCATCACGATGTTCCTGCGCCGGGTCTGGCGCAGCGGCGCGCTGATGGGCGACACCTGGTCCGAGGCGTTCTTCGTCAAGTGCGACGCCGAGAACAACCCGCCGGAGAACCTCGACGCCGGCATCCTCACCGTCGACATCGGCATCGCCCCGGTCAAGCCGGCCGAGTTCGTGGTGTTCCGACTCTCCCAGCTCTCGCAGGGCTCCGGCGACTGACCGGCCCCGGCGGCGAGCACCCGACCTGAGCGACGACGAGACCAGGAGAAACGAGCATGGCCGGTCAGGGTACCCAGGACCCGAAGCAGAACACCCAGATCATCAGTGCCGCCGTCTTCCGGCTGGAGGTGCCGGGCATGTCGGCGATCAACTTCGCCGAGCTGGTCGGGATCAGCAGCGAGGTGGAGAACGCGGAGTACATGGCCGCCGGCACGACCGGGCCGATCTTCTCCCGGCACTTCGGTCGGACCAAGCCGCCGACGGTCACCCTCAAGCGGGGCCTCGACCTCAACGGCGACCTGTGGCTCTGGCACCAGAAGGTGCGCAACATGATGTACGACGCCTACCGGGACTGCGCCCTGAAGCTCTACGGCCCCGGTGACGACCTCAACGGCGACGCCCGGCTGACGTACATGATGACCAACGCCTGGCCGTCGCGGGTGGAGGTCAGCGGGGTCAAGGCCGGGGCCACCGACATCGTCTACCAGACGGTGACGCTGATGTGCGACGACCTGTTCGACTTCAATGCGCGGATCTAGCCTCGCCGAGCCCGCCGCCGCACCGGCGGCGGGCCTGCGGACCGAGTACCCGTTCGTGCTGCCGCGCGGGCTGGTCGACGACCGGGGCGGGGTGCACCGCGAGGGCACCATGCGGCTGGCGACCGCCCGCGACGAGATCACCCCCCAGGGCGATCCCCGGGTACGCCAGAATCCGGCGTTCCTCGCCGTGCTGCTGCTCGCCCGGACGGTCACCCGCATCGGCGGGGTGCAGGCCGTCGACGTCGACGTGATCGAGCACCTCTTCGCCTCCGACCTGGCCTTCCTCCAGGACCTCTACCGGCGGATCAACCAGCAGGGGCACACCGGGGCCGAGGTGGCCTGCCCCCGCTGCGGGGGGCGCTTCGCGGTGGACCTGGCCGGCGGCTGGCCCGACGAATCCTGACCCAGCCCCGGGCGGCCCGACGCCGTACACCCGAACCGGAATCTGAAGGAGGTGGGCATGGCCTGGTCGTTACGGCCCGGACAGCCGTTCTGGCCGCGTCGCCGCCGGACGGTCGGGGCACCCGTACCCGCACCTGTTCCGGTCGCGTCGTGGGTGTCCACCGACCGGTACCCGGTCCTGCCACGCCTGCCCCTGCTGACCGTGGCACCCGCCTCGGCGATGGTGACCATCCCGCAGCCCGGGACGGCCACGGACGACCCGTCGCGGCCCCCGACCGCCGCTCACCCGGCCCGCCCGTTCGCCGGCCCGGCCCCGGTGCCCTCCGCGCCGTCCGTCGGGCCGGCCGCGCTCACCGACCCGACCCCGATCCGGTACGACACCGCTGCGCCCCACCGCCCGCCGACCGCTCCGGCCGGGTGGACGTCAACCGCTCCGGTCCGGCCGGCGGTGGCCGGTCCGGGTGCCGGGTGGCCGGTCGCCCCGGTGGCGTACGAGGCCCCGCCGACCAGGGACGACGCGTCGCCGTTTCCCTGGTCGGGCGGCCGTCTGCCGGGAGTCCCGCAACGGGTTGCCGGCCCGGCGACCGTAATGCCGTCGCCACCCGATCCGACCCGGTCGGGCGGCCACGGTCCCGCCCTCGGCCACGGTCCCGCCCTCGACGGCGGTCCGGCTCCCGACCAGGGTCCGGCCCTCGGTCGTGGCGTGACTTCCGGCCACGGTCCGGTCTTCGGCCACGGGCCGGCGGTGGTGCCGGGGGCGATTCCGGGTCCGGCGGGGGACGGCGGTTCGTCGCCGGACGCGGGGTGGAACGTGGCCGGTGGTCCGGCCGTAGACCAGCCTTCGACGGTGCAGCGTGGCCCGAGCGGGGCGGCGAACAGGCCCGGGGGAGAGGGTGTCCTGCCGGCACCGGGTCCGACGGACGGGCCGGAGAATCCGCAGCAACCACCGTCCGCCGGGCGATCCGACGAGGCCGGGGAGGATGCCGCAGCCGCCCGGACGGCAGCGCAGTTCGCCGCCGCCGGTCTGCCGACCGCGCAGGTCTGGCCGCCGCCGGGATTCGAGGTCGCCTACCTGGCGGCGGAGGCCACCCGGGCCGCCGAGGAGTCCCGGGCGTCGGCCGGCGGCGGGCGTGCCCGGCCGGGACTGCCGGACACCGGCCGGGGCACGGCCACCGCCGCCCCGGGTCACGACGGTCGGAGCGATCCGGAGGGGACCCCGCCGTCGGCCGGTGAGGTGCGCCCGGTCGAGGTGGCCTTCGCCGGACGTCGGGGCCGCGCCGCCCGACCGACGACGGCGCGACCGCACCAGGAGCCGGCCTCCCCGGCGGACCAGGGATCAGCCGATCCGGGTGGCACGACCGCCCCGCCCACCGTCGCCCCGGGGCGGCCCGTCGGGCCCGCCACCCGGGAAGGCGGGTCCGCCACCCGGGACCAGCCCGAACCGGGCAGTCGGATCGGCCCGGACGAGGCCACCGGCAGCGACCGCGACGTCCCCACCGACCGTCGGCGGGACGGCTCGCCGGGCGGTGGGCAGGACCGGCCGGCGGGCGTCGGGCAGGACCGCCCGGAATACCCGGCGCGGGTGACCGGGCCGGCGGACCACCGGAGCGGGACCCTCGACGAGGCCGGTGCCGTGGCCGGATCGGCAGCCGCGCCGCCGGCACACCCGGCCGAAGGGACCCGGGACGGCGTGACCGCAGGTGCCACGGCACCGACCCGGCGCGCGGACCCGGCCGACTGGCCGGGGTCCGGGAACCGGCCAGTCACGGACCCCGTCGAGCGGCCGGCGTCCGGGGAGCGGCCAGTCACGGACCCCGACCAGTGGCCGGCGTCCGGCATCCGGCCACTCCCGGACCCTGACCAGTGGCCGGTGTCCGGGAGCCGGCCAGTCACGGACCCTGTGGAGCGGCCGGCGTCGGAGGGCCAGCCAGGACCGGCGGGGCGCGACATCGCGGAGGAGCGGCCGGGTCCGGCGGCAGCGCACGACACCGGGGACTATCGGCCCGCCCCACCGGTGGGGCGGGACACCCACCGCCCCGAGCCGGTGTCCCCGCCGTCGTCCTTCTTCCTCACCCGGCGTCCGGAACGGTCCACGCCGGCCGGGCCTGAGTCGGGAGTGGACCGGGAGCACGGCCGGGCCGGGCAGGGACCGTCGGCCGGCCCGGGACAGGCGGAAACGGTGCCGTCCGGCGTCCCGCACCCACCCGTACCGTCGGCCGAGCGGGTCGGCCGGCCGACGGTCGTACCAGCCATGGACGCGCAGGTCCCGGCGTACCCCGTCGGGGTCGTCACGGCCGTGCCGACGGTGGCGGACGACCGGCCGGGCCCGGCAACGACCACGGTGCAGGGGGCCGGGTCGCTGGCGCACCGCGCGGGTCCGCCGCCCACTGCGGTGGGCGACCCGGAGCTTCCGGAGCAGGTGCCGGCGGCCCTGGTGGACGGCTTCCGGCAGCGGTACGGCGTGGACGTCGCGGCGGTGCCGGTGTGGCGGGGCGCGGCGGCCACGGAGGTGGTGCAGCAGGCCGGGGCACGGGCGGCGACCCGGGGCGGCGAGGTGCTGCTGCCGGCGTCGGCCGGGCCACTGGACGCGCCGCCCGCCCGCGCGCTGCTCGCCCACGAGCTGGCCCACGTGGTGCAGCAGCGGGCGTTCGGGGCGACACCACCGGCCGAGTCGACAGGCACCGGCCGGGACCTGGAGGCGCGTGCCCTCGCCGCCGAGCACGCCTTCGGCGACGGCGGTGGGCCGGGTGCCGGAGGCCCGCTGCCACCCGTCGCACCGCTGGCCGGCGGGGGTGCCGCGCCGACACCCCCGGGTACCGTCGGCACCTGGGGGACCACCCCCGGCGGCGGGCTGACCTGGCAGGCGAAGCCCGGTGCGGGAGGCGTACCCCCGACAGCGTCGACCGGCCCGCCGCCGGCCGCCCACCCGCTCCAGCGGGCGTCGATGGACACCCCGGCGGCCACCCTCGACGACCTGCGGGCGCTGGTGCGGGGCGAACTCGACCAGCAGCAGGACCAGGCCATCGATCCGCCGGCCGGGCCGCCGTCGGACGCCCTGCGGGCCGAGGTGGCCGCAGCGACGGCGGCACCCGCGATCGACCGCAGCGCGGGCCGGATCGCCGAGGTACGCGACGCGGTGGAGCGGCTCCGGGCCGAGCTGCGCACGGTGGCCGACCGGGGACGGGCCACGGCGGCCCGGCTGGACCGGGAGGCCGACCGGGTGCCGGACCGGTCGCCGGGCCGGCCGGTCGACCTGGAGAACCCCGACGACCTGGAGGAACTGGCCGGCCGCCTGTACGGGCGGTTACGCGGACGGCTGCGGCAGGAGCTGCTTGTCGACCGGGAACGCAGCGGACGGCTGACCCAGTTCCGCTGAGCACGCCGGGCGGCACGACGCACGGCAGGTGGCACGAGGCACGCCAGGTGGCAGGACGCACGGCAGGTGGCACGACCGCACGGACGCGGGACCAGGACGAGGCGACGAGGAGGGCGAAACGATGGCAGGCGGTCTTTCCACCGCGGCCCGCTTGATGGGCGGCTTCTTCGAGGTCACCGGCGTCAACCACAGGTACCTCGTGGTCATCGACGACGAGCGGTACAACCTCGGCTCCTGGTCCCGGGTCTCCGGGCTGGGGGTGACCTGGCAGGTGTGCGAGTACCGGGCCGGGGACAGCAACGACGTCTTCACGTACGTGGGGGAGCCGACCTACAGCCGGATCCGGCTCAGCCGGGCGGTCTGCTTCGACTCCCAGGTCGTCCAGGAGTGGCTCTGCCAGCAGGCCAACCGGTACCGCCCGCTCAGCGGCACGATCCAGCTCGTCGACAGCGTCGGCCTGAAGATCGTCGGCTGGGACCTGAAGCACTTCTTCCCGGTCGGCTGGTCGGTGTCGGAACTCGACCCGAGCCACAGCGGGGTGGCGGTCGAGACGCTGGAACTGGCGCACACCGGTTTCCTGCACGACGACGTGAAGTTCTCGCTCTGATGGCCGCCATCTCCGCAGGCCAGCTCGGCGGGATGCTGGGCGACCCGAGCCAGACCGCGCAGGGGCTCGCCTCCGGCGGCCTGCTGCAGATGTTCCGCGACGGGCCGGGGGTCAAGCGGACCCTCAAGCTCGGCCTGGCGATGCGTTTCCAGGTGACCATCGGCGACGTCCCGATCGGGCTGTGGCGTTCCTGCCGGGGCCTGCGGGCCGACTTCCGGCCCGAGGTGGTCCGGGTGACCGGGGACTACGTCGGCCAGTACCACCTGCCCGGCGAGGTCAGCTACGCCCCGGTCGTGCTGGAACGGGCGGTGCACCGGGAGAGTTCCGCGCAACTGCAACAGTGGCTGGTCGGGGTGCTGCGCTCGTGGCAGGACGGCACCGGCGACGACACCCGGACCACCGCCCGGATCACCCTGCTCGACGCCGACGGCGAACCGGTCAACAGTTGGCTGCTCTACGGCGTACGGCCGTCGTCGTGGACGGGCCCGGACCTCTCCTCGGACAGCAACCAGGTCGCGGTGGAACGGCTGGAGCTGGTGCACGAGGGGTTCTTCCCCGACCTGCAGGCCAAGGCGGAGACGGCGACCCTGTCGTCGCCGACGCTCGGTCGGGTCGCGTTCTCCTACAACCCGGCCAAGATGGGCATCACCCGCTCCTCCCGGGCGTCCCAGCTCGTCGGCCGGGGCCGGGGGGTGGAACTCACCTCCGACACCGCGCTGCGGGTGATGGCCGGCGAGGTGCTGCTGGTCGGCGCGGGGGTGGCCCAGGACGTGCAGAAGCTGATCGCCTTCTCCGGCCCGCCGAGCGTCGACGAGCAGAGCCGCACCGCGTCCAGCATCGAGCTGCCCCGGTTGACCTTCACCTGGGGAAAGCTGTCGATGGCCGTCAATCTGAGCACGCTGAACGTCAACCTGACCCGGTTCGACGGTGACGGGCAGCCGGTGCGGGCGCAGGCCACCCTGGACCTGATCGTGATCGAGGGGGAGATCTTCCCCAAGCGCGGCGGCCCGGTGCCCACCCGGTCGGTGCGGACCGACCCGGCTCAGTGGCGGCAGCGGGCGCTGGCCAGCGGCCTGGACGACCCGATGCGGGCGCAGGCCAGGGGCGCGTCCGTCGGGGCGCGGCGGTAGTGGGGGCGAGACGATGACCACGATCGACCGGCACGGCCTGCTCTGGGGTACGGCGACGCTGCGCCCCCGGGTCACCGTCGGCACCGCCGGCCGGGCGCTGCCGACGGCCGCCGCCGACCAGTTGGTACGGGTGGTGGTGGACACCCAGGCCGCCCTGCCGGACATGTTCGAGCTGACCTTCGCCGACCTGGACGGCAGCGTGCTGCGCACGGCCGGACTGGAGCTGGGCACCGCCGTGCAGGTCTTCGGCCCGACCGGGGACGGCTCGGCCGAGCACCGGCTGATCAGCGGCGAGGTGACCGCCGTGGAGGGGCACTTCGTGGACGTCAGCGCCCACGTGGTGGTGCGCGGCTACACCCACGACCACCGGCTGCACCGGGTGCGGCGGACCCGTACCTTCCTCAACCAGTCGGATGCCGACGTTGCCCGGCAGGTGGCGACCGCCGCGAAACTGTCGGTCGGCACGATCGACGCCACCACCGGCCGGTTGGCCCACCTGTCCCAGGTCGCCCAGACCGACTGGGAGTTCCTCACCGCCCGCGCCCGGGAGATCGGCTACGAGATCGGCGCGGACGGGGACCGGTTCCACTTCCGCCGGGCGGCCACCGCCCGCCGGGCCGGCAGCCCGGTGCCGTTGACCTTCCGGGGCAACCTGCGCCGCTTCCTGCCCCGGGTCAGCGCCGGCAACCTCGCCCCCGAGGTCGAGGTGCGCGCCTGGGACCCGGTCGCCGCGACGACGGTGGCGAGCCGTACCGCGACCACCGCCGACGGGGTGAGCCTGGCCGGCCGGACGCCGACCGCCGCCGCCGACACGTTCGTCCCCCGGAGCGCGGCGGCACCGCCACGGGCCGGCAACAGTGCGGTCGGCGACGTCGGGCCGGCCCCCGGACCCCGCGCGCACGTCCTGGTCGGCCGGGGACTGCCCGTGCCCGGCCGGGCCGACGGCGCGGTCACCCAGGTCGCGAAGGGGCTCGCCGCCAGCATCGGTGGCGGGTTCGCCGAGGCGGAGGGGGAGGCGCTGGGCGACGCCCGGCTGGTCGCCGGCAAGGCGGTCAAGGTGGACGGGGTGCCGGCCCCGTTCGCCGGCACCTGGACGCTCAGCGCCGCCCGGCACGTCTTCGACGAGTCCGGGGAGGGCTACCGCACCGAGTTCACCATCGGCGGGACGCAGGACCGGTCGCTGCTCGGACTGGCGGACACCGGCGGTGGTGACCCGGGCGGTCCGGCCCGGATCGACGGGGTGGTCTGCGGGGTGGTCAGCAACGTCAAGGACCCGCAGAACCTGGGCCGGGTCACCCTGGCGCTGCCCTGGCTGTCGCCGGACCACGAGACCGACTGGGCGCCGGTGGGGCAGCTCTTCGCCGGCCCGACCGGTGGTGCGTTCTTCGTGCCGGAGCCGGGTGACCAGGTGCTCGTCGCGTTCGAGTTCGGCGACGTACGCCGCCCGTACGTCCTCGGCAGCCTGCCCAGCCGGCACACCGGCTACGGCCTCGACGGCGGCCAGTCGTCGTCGACGAAGCCCGGGGCGAGCGGGGTGAAGTCGGTGGGGCAGACCAGCTCGGTGATCCGGCGCGGCCTGCTGTCGCCCTCGGGCAGCCGGTTGGTCTTTCACGACGAGGTGCCGCCCGGCGGCAAGGGGCAGCCGACGGCCGCCGACGTGGTCCTCGGCACCAAGGGCGACAAGCTCTCGCTGGCGATGGACCAGGTGGCCGGCACGGTGACCCTGCGCTGCGCGCCCGACAAACCCGGCAAGTTGCTGATCGAGTGCACCGGACAGACCGCCGTGGAGATCAAGGCCGGTCCGGGCGGCAGCCTCACCCTCGACGGCGGCACCAGCCTGAAGCTCAAGGGCAAGACGGTCGACATCAGCGGTACGCAGGTCAACATCAGCGGCACCGCGTCGACCGCCATCAAGGGCAAACCCATCCAGCTCAACTGAGGAGTGCCATGCAGGCCGACGTCATCGGCACCGGGTGTGCCTTTCCGCTGCGGGTCCAGCCCAACGGCCGGCTCGCCACGATCAGCGGCACCGCCCTGCTGGAGCAGGCGATGTGCGTGATCCTGGCGACCTACCCGGGCGAGCGCCCGATGCGGCCGGAGTTCGGCTCCCGGCTGCGCGACTTCGTCTTCGAACCGGTCACCGGGCAGACCCGGCGCGCGGTGGCGGTGGAGGTGCGCGCCGCCCTGCAACGCTGGGAGACCCGGGCCGAGATCGATGACGTCACCGTCACCGAGGACCCGGCCGGCGGCGACGGGCTGCTGCACATCGAGATCCGCTACCGGGTACGCGACACCGACGAGCCCGGCACCCTCGGGCTCAACCTGCGGACCCTCCCCGGCGACCGGGAACTGACCGGTACGGGGGTGCTCGGCTGATGGCGCTGCCCGCCCCCGACCTCGACGACCGGGGCTTCGACGACCTGGTCGGTGACGCCCGTCGGTTGATCGCCGACCGCTGCCCGGAGTGGACGGACCTGCACCCGGCCGACCCGGGGATCACCCTGATCGAGACGTTCGCGTCCCTGACCGACCAGCTCATCTACCGGCTCAACCGGGTGCCCGACCGGCTCTACGTGAAGTTCCTGGAACTGATCGGGGTACGCCTGGTGCCGCCCACGGCAGCCAGGACCACGCTGACCTTCTGGCTGTCCACCCCGGCCCGCGCCACCCAGGTCGTGCCGGCGGGGACGCGGGCGGTGACCGTCGGCGACGGCGGGGACCCCCTGGTCTTCGCCACCCTCGCCGACCTCGCCGTGCCGCCCTGCACGTTGACCCGGCTGCGGGTCCGGACCGCCGACGGGATCACCGACCAGACCGGTGCCCTGGAACTGGGCGGCCCGGTGGCCGCGTTCTCCCCGGTGCCGCAGCCCGGCGACGAACTGCTGATCGGGCTGGACCGGGCGGTCGGCGGCTGCGCGGTGCGGCTGGAGTTCGAGGGCCGGGTCGACGGCGTCGGGGTGAACCCGCTGCACCCGCCGCTGCGCTGGGAGGCGCGTGGCACCGACGGCTGGCTCGAATGCGAGGTCGGGCTGGACGAGACCGGCGCGTTGAACCGTCCCGGCGCGATCCTGCTGCACGTGCCCGCCGGACACCAGGCGACCCTGGTCGACGGGGAACTGGCCGGTTGGCTGCGGGCCCGGGTGGTCACCCCGCAGGAGGGGCAGCCCGGCTACAGCGCCTCCCCGGTGGTCCTCGGGTTGGCCGCGAACACCGTCGGCGGCACCACCGAGGCGGTGCACGCCGACCTGGTGGACGACGAGGAACTCGGCGACTCCGAGGGAGTCCCCGGCCAGCGGTTCACGCTGACCCGCCGGCCGGTGCTGGCCGGCTTCGGCGACCCGGTGCTGGAGGTCAGTTCCGACGACGGCTGGCAGCGGTGGTCGCCGGTCGAGCACTTCGCCGGCAGCGGCCCCGAGGACCGGCACTTCCTGCTCGACGGGGTGGCCGGTGAGGTGGTGTTCGGCCCGGCCGTCCGGCAACCCGACGGCACGTTGCGCCGCTACGGCGCGGTGCCGCCCCGGGGCGGTCGGCTGCGGCTGCGCCGCTACGCGGTGGGCGGCGGCAGCCGGGGCAACGTCGGCGTCGGCGCGGTCACCGCGTTGCGGACCTCGATCCCGTACGTCGCCGGGGTGGAGAACCGGCACCCGGCCAGCGGCGGGGTGGACGGCGAGACCCTGGACGAGGCCCGCCGCCGGGGTCCGTTGACGCTGCGCAGCCGCAGTCGCGCGGTGACCGCCGAGGACCACGAGGTGCTGGCCCGGGAGGCCGCCCCGGAGCTGGCCCGGGTCCGCTGCGTGCCGAGCAACGGCGACGGGCCACCGGTGGCACGGCTGCTGGTGGTGCCGGCGGCGCCCGCGCAGGACGGGCGGCTGCGGCTGGAGGACCTGATCCCGGCCGAGTCGAGCCTCGCCCGGGTGGCCGGGCGGCTGGACGCCACCCGGCTGATCGGCACCCGGGTGGTCGTCGAGCCGCCCCGGTACCGGGGGGTGACCGTGGTGGCCCGGGTCGTCGCCCGGCCCCGGGTCGTCGTCGAGCGGGTCCGCGAGGAGGGCCTGGCCGCCCTGTATGGCTTCCTCAGCCCGCTGGCCGGCGGTGGCCCGGACGGTCGGGGCTGGCCGTTCGGGCGTCCGGTGCAGGCCGGGGAACTCTTCGCCGTGTTGCAGCGGGTACGCGGGGTGGAGCTGGTGGAGGACCTGCGGCTGTTCACCGCCAACCCGGTGACCGGCGAGCGGGGCACCGAGGCCGGCCGGATCGACCTGGAACCGGACAGCCTGGTCTTCTCCTTCGACCACCAGCTCCGGGTGGAGGAGCACTGATGCGCGGCCCGGTCGACGTGGCGATGCCTTACCCGATCGCCGGTTTCCTGCCCGCCCTGTTGCAGGAGGACGACCTGCTGGTGCGCTGGACCGAGGGGCTGGACGAGGTGCTCGCGCCGGTGGTGTCCACCCTCGACTGTCTCGACGCGTACCTGGACCCGGCGCTGACCCCGCCGGACTTCCTGCTCTGGCTCGGCCACTGGGTCGGTGCCCAGCTCGACGAGAACTGGCCGGTCGGGCGGCAGCGCGCGATGGTGGCCGGCGCGGTCGCCGCGCACCGGCTGCGCGGGACGGTCGCCGGGCTGCGGATGGCCCTGGAGCTGGCGACCGGGGGCGAGGTGGAGGTCCTCGACTCGACCGGGGTGTCCTGGTCGACCCGGCCGGAGCCGCTGCCGGACTCGCTGCCACCGGCCCGGGTGCACGTCCGGGTGCGGGTGGACGATCCGGCGGCGGTGGCCCGGCACGCCCTCGACGAGCTGTGCCGCGCGGTCGTCCCGGCGCACGTGACGACGACCCTGGAGGTGCTCGACCATGATCATCTGTCGTGAGTGCGGCAACCACAACGGTGACGCGGACACCTTCTGCGGGTCCTGCGGCAGCTTCCTGGAGTGGACCGGCGAGAAGACCGTGCCGAAGATCCCGGTCGAGACGGTCCAGGAGGCGGAGCAGGAGCTTCGGCAGAAGCCGACGCTGCTGCAACGTATCGCCGGGGTGATCGCGCCCGCGCCGGGCGGCTCACCTGTCGACGAGGGCGTGGTGCGGGTCGGCAGCGGGACGGGCCGGGGAGCGGCCGGCCTGCCCGGCGGCCCACCGGGTCGGCGTCCCGGGCCGCCGGGGGCGGGTCCGGCTGGGGGCCGCCCGGGTCCGCCCGGGGTGGGTCCGCCGGGGACGCGGCCGGGTCCGCCCGGCCTGGGTCCGCCCGGTGCGATGCCGCCCGGTGCGATGCCGCCCGGTGCCGTGCCGCCCGGTGGGCGTCCCGGCCCGCCGGGGACGACGCCGCCGGGCGTCCGGTCCGGTCCGCCCGGGTCG
>NZ_JBMDWU010000562.1:0-8661 GCF_048594385.1 Micromonospora sp.
GCCGCGCCCGCGGTTCACCCGCGATCATCGTGACGTCCAGCGACAGCGCCGGGGTGGTGTCGACGTCGACACGCTCCTCCACGTCCACCATCCCGTGGTCCGCCGTGACCACCAGCGCGGCGTCCGGCGGCAGCCGCGACACGACGGCCTCGACCATCGAATCGACCTGTCGGAGTTCGTGACTCCAGGCATCCGACGACGGGCCGCGGACATGGCCCGTGAGGTCCAGCTCCGACCAGTACGAGTACACCACCGAGCGGTCACCTCGGTTCAGCGCGCTCAGCGTGCGCGCCACCAGATCACCCGCCGACACCGACGCCGCGAAGTCGCCGCCGCGCAGCACCGCGCGGGTCAGTCCCGACTCCCGTTGATAGGACGGTGCCACCCGGGTCACCGCGATCCCCGCCGCCGACGCCCGCTCGAACACCGTCGGGTGCGGTTGGAACTCCTCCGGCACGAGGGTGGACAACAAATCCGACGAGCCCTTCCCCGACCGGCCTCCGGCCTGCCCGTCCTTCCCCGACCGGCCTCCGGCCTGCCCGTGCAACCGCCAGTGCAGCGGGTTCATCGGCCGGTCGTACCCCTCGACCGCCGTCAGGTAGCCGACGATGCCGTGCTGACCCGGCGGGCGGCCGGTACCGAGCGAGGCGAGGCTGGTGGCCGTGGTGGACGGGAAGGTCGACGTCCACGTCTCGCCGCTCATCGACGACAGCATCGGAGCGTGCTCCGCCCGCGCGGCGAGCTGCTGTGCTCCCAGTCCGTCGATCAGGAGAACGCACACGCGCCGGACGCCGGCGAGGTCGAGTGACGGGGCGACGTCGTGTCCCGTCACCGCCCCGAGCACGGCGGGTAACAGATCGGACAGCGTGTTCTCCCCGTAGCGGGGCACCGACATCACCGGGGAGACCATCGCTCCGACGTTACCCGGGCGTTCCGCACCGACCGGTTCAGTCGAAGAGCGTGTCACCGACACCGCCCGTCGGGTCGACGCCACCGAACAGGTCGAGCTGCACCGTCGGCGAGCCGTCCCTCGCCTCGGCGACGAGTCGCCTGTGCGCGGCGGTCAGTCGGCGCTGGCCAGGCCGATCGCGAACGCCTCCTCCAGGTCGTGCTGGGAGTAGGCGCGGAAGGCGATGTGCGACTCGGTGTTGAGCACGCCGGGGACCTTGGAGATGCTGCCGGCGATGACCTTGGCGATCTGCTCGAACTCCCGCACCCGGACGATGGCGATCAGGTCGACGTGCCCGGCCACCGAGTAGACCTCGCTGACCCCGGGCAGGTTGGCCAGGTTCTCGGCCACCTCGGGGATCGAGTCGGTGGCGCAGTCGATCAGGACGATCGCGGTGATCACTTGACGATTCTCCGTTCGTCGTGCCCGGCGCGACGCCGGCCTGGCGTCGCTGACCATGCTAGTGCCGCACGGTGTCGGTCAGAGCAGCATGGTGCGGGGGTCGGCGGCCATGGCGCGCAGCCAGGCGGACGCCTCCGGCGCCCCCGGGCAGCGGGCGGTGTCCAGCGCGGCGGCCAGGGCGTACATCTCGGGCGGCGGGATCAGCAGGCTCTCCTTGCTGCGCAGCCCCAGCTTGACCGTGCCGGTGTCGGTGGTGACGGTGAGCACCGGGGTCCGGGTGACCGCGCCGGTGGCGACCACCGAGCCGTCGCTGGAGACGCCGGTGTGCGCGACGGCCGTGGCCTGCAACGTCACCGACCGGGCGGCCCGCAGGTCGACGCTCTTCGTGGTGAGCCTGACCACGGTGAGCCGGGAGCCCTCCAACCAGGCGTTCGTCCGCACGACGCTCGTGACCAGCAGACCGACGAAGACGATGACCAGCCCGGCCGACAGCAGCGCGACGACGGCCGGCACCGCCCCGCTGCCCGAGGTGCCCTGACCGGTCGTCGCGTTCAGGACGGTCCCGAGGATGGCACCGACACAGCCGCAGGTCACCGTGAGGAGGACACCCAGCACCACCAACGAGACGACCCGACCGGTACGGCTCGACCGGTAGCCGATCGACAGGGGGATCCGGGGCACGGAGGGCTGCATGCTGGTGATTCTGACACCGACGATCAACGTCCGCCCGGTACGGCCGCCACGGTGAGCCCGTCCGCGGCCCGGATCACGTCGCGGAGCCGTTCGTGGCGGCCGACCGTCGCGCCGGGCCAGACCACCACGCGCTCCACGTCACCGCGTACCACCGCGCCCGCGCCGACCACCGCGTGCCGGGCCCGGCCGGTGACGGTGGCGTCCGGGGCGACCAGCGTGCCGTCGCCGGCGGCGTGCAGGTTGGCCGCCAGGTAGTCGGCGGGCGTGCCGGTGTCGAAGAACGTGCCCGGGTACGGCACCACGGTCAGCTCGCCGGCCGCCTCCGCCGGCCGCCACACCGTGCGGACCAGGTCACCGAAGCTCGCCGGCAGCTCCCGCACCCGGTGCCAGGGCAGCAGCGAGAAACCGGTGAAGACGTGCCCGTCGAAGGTGCCGGGGGCGCGCGGGTCGGGTGCCGGCCGGCCCAGCAGGCGTACGGACCGGAAATCCCACCCGGCCAGCAGCGCCGCGACGTCCGGGCCGGGGGCGGCACCCGGATCGGCCAGGTACGCGTCGGCGTTGCCGACCAGCACCCCCCGCCCGGCGATCCAGTCCCGCAGGTTGCCCAGGCCGCCGGCGGTGCCCAACGGGTCACCCGGCTCCACCGACAGGTGCGCCCGGTCGCCGACGTGCGTCACCACCTGGTCGGCCAGGTAGCAGGCGTTCACCGCCACCCGCCGCGGCCCGGTCAGACCCAGCCCGGCGAGCCGGTGCAGGGCCCGGTCCAGCAGCGGCACGTTGCCGACCGGGCAGAGCGCCTTGGGCACCCGGGCGGTCAGCGGGCGCAGCCGGGTGCCCTCACCGGCGGCGAGCACCACCGCGCACACGCCGTCCGGGGCGGTCACGTCGTCGGCTGGCCGGCCTGCGGCCCGATGCCGTAGTGGCCGAGCAGGTTGGCGGTGGCCCGGCTCAACCGGGGCAGGTCGTCCAGCGGGTGCCAGGCCGCCTCGAAGACCTCCGCGCCGTCCACCTTCAGCGGCGTGGTGGCGGCGGGCACCTCCGCCTCGAAGACCATGTCCACCCAGCCCCGGGTGTGCACCACCGCGTTCGGCACGGCCGGGCGGAGCTGTTCCGGGGCGAGCCGGACGCCGGACTCCTCGTACAGCTCGCGGGCCGCGCCGACGACCGGGGCCTCCCCGCGCTGGAGCAGGCCGGCGGGCAGCGTCCAACTGTGCCCGGGGGGCTGGCGCAGCAGCAGGAGCCGGCCGGCCCCGTCGGCCCCGCTGTCCCGGACCAGGGTCACCGCGCCGACGACGTACTTCGGGCCGGCGAGCCGGACCAGGCGACGACGCACCGAGACCGGCAGCCGGTAGAAGACCTTGTACGCGACGGCCCGGCCGGTGGCGCGGGAACGGAGGATCATGGCCTCCAGGCTAGGCCGTCGGTGCGCTGCCGTGGGGTGCGGGGCGACCGGTCACCCGGCCAGGGCCTCACTGTCGATGGTCGACCAGGTCGATGAGCTGGCGGACCACGGTGTCCGGTTCGACGGCCCGGTCGAAGACCGCGACCAGCAGGGTCTCCAGGTCGGGATAGCCGAGTTCCTCCGACAACCGCAGCAGCGGCAGGTCGCTGGCCAGGCCCCGGTCGTGCTTGCGCAGCGCCAGGCCGATGGTGGCCCGCCCGAGGCGGACCTTGTCGGCGATGGAGATGCCGGGCTCGGTGTGCTCGGTGAACCAGCGGCTGATCTGCATCTGCGCGTGCGGCGACTTGACGAAGTCGAGCCACTCGCGGCGGGGCCCGCGGGGGGCGACGTCCGCCTCGAAGCCGCTCTCCGTGTCGCTCTCGGTGTAGATCTCCACCACGTCGCCCTCGTCCAGTTCGGACGCCAGCGGGGCGAGCCGGCCGTTGATCCGTGCCGCGAGACAGTGGTCGCCCCGCTCGGTGCCCAGCTCGTAGGCGAGGTCGACCGGGGTCGCCCCGGCCGGGAGCACCACCTGCCGGCCGTCGGCGACCACCTGGATCTGCGCCTCGGCGAGGTCGCACCGCAGCGACTGGAGGAACTGGGCCGGGTCGGGCGCCTCCTGCTCCCAGTCGAGCACCCGACGCAGCCAGGAGAGCTGGTCGGTGTTGCTGGACCCGGTGGCGGCCCGGGGGAAACGGAAGTCGGCGGCCACCCCGTACTCGGCGCAGCGGTGCATCTCCCGGGTGCGGATCAGCACCTCGACCGTGCGCTCCTGCGGGCCGCAGACGCTGGTGTGCAGGGAACGGTAGAGGTTGTTCTTGGGGGAGGCGATGAAGTCCTTGAACCGGCCGGGGATCGGCCGCCAACGGCCGTGCACCGCGCCGAGGGCGGCGTAACAGTCGGTGGCCGGGCCGTCCACCACGATCACGATCCGGGGCAGGTCGTACGGCACGGCGTGCCCGCCGGCCACGGTGTCCTTCCAGATCGAGTAGAGGTGCCGGGGGCGGACGCTCACCTCGGCGTCGACCCGGCTGCGGCGCAGCGCCACCCTGGCCTGGGCCACCACGTCGTCGAGGTAGGCGTCCCAGCCGGGCCGGTCGTGCACGTGCCGGGCCAGCCGGGCGTGCTCGTCGGGTTCCAGGTGCAGCAGCACCACGTCGTCCAGGTCGCGCTTGAGGGTCTGGATGCCGAGCCGGTCGCAGAGCGGGACCAGCACCTCCTGGGTCTTGCGGGCGATCCGCTCCCGGGAGGCGGCCGAGCGGACCCCGAGGGTACGCATGTTGTGCAGCCGGTCGGCCAGCTTGATGATCAGCACCCGGACGTCCTTGCCGGCCGCGATGATCATCTTGCGGATCGTCTCCGCCTCGGCGGCCTTGCCGTAGAACGCCTTGTCGAACTTCGTCACCCCGTCGACCAGGTGCGCCACCTCGGGCCCGAAGTCCTCGCTGAGCGCCTGGAGGGTGTAGCGGGTGTCCTCCACCGTGTCGTGCAGCAGCGCCGCGACCAGGGTGGTGGTGTCCATCCCGAGGTCGGCGCAGATCTGGGCGACCGCCAGCGGGTGGGTGATGTACGGCTCGCCGCTCTTGCGGAACTGGCCACGGTGCATGTTCTCGGCGATCGTGTACGCCCGACGCAGCACCGAGGCGTCCGCGCTCGAATGGATGCCCCGGTGGGTGCGGACGAGCTGGGTCACCGGGTCGGCGTCGTTGGCCGGCCAGCTCAACAGGGACCGGAGCCGCCGGGTCAGGGGCAACTCGCCCGGCTGGGCCGGGAGCGCACCCCCCAGGGCGGCGCCGTGTCCGGCGTCGACGTCCACGAGGGACACCTCCTCACCCCGGCTCCACGGTCACCGTCGCCGGCAACCGGAAGCAGGCCCACGAAACGGGCAGGACTGCACTCCCTTAACAGACTAAGCGAGGCGGGGTCGTCCGATCGGACACTTGCTCATGAGCGTTCGGTCGAGAGTTGGTGGGACCCGCCGCCCTCGGCCTTCTCCAGCAGGTCACGGAACCGTCCCGCGCCGGCCACCGGGGACGACCAAACGGAGGTCATCTCCACCAGCCGGGTCTCCGGTCGTTCCAACCAGGACAGGATGCGTTCGGTCTCCTCGGCGGTGGCCCGGGGCACGGGCCCGTGCCCGCCCGGCTCCACCGTCTCCGCGGTGGCCCGGATCGCGGTGATCGTCGGTCGGGGGTGGACGCCCGGCGGGGACACCCCCGCCCCGGCGAGCCGCCCGTACCGGACCAGCGCCAGCTCCCAGCCGCCCCCGGCGGCGGGCCGGGCGGCGGCCAGCTCGGCGATCCGGGTCAGCCCGGCCAGCCGCTGCATCCGGACGGTGGCCCGCAGCACCGCCGCCAGCCGGGAGCGCACCACCGCCGCCTCCTCGTAGCGCTGCGCGGACGCCAACGACTCGATCCGGGCCAGCAGGGCGTCCACCACCACCTGCGGGTCGCTGGTGGTGGCGGTGCGGAACGGGGCGACCGCGCGGTCGTCGTACTCCTGCGGGGTGATCCGGTGCTCGCAGGGCGCCGGGCAGCGGCCCAGCTCGGCCAGCGCGCAGGCCGGCGTGACCGTGCGCAGCGACAGCCGGTGGGTGCACTGGCGCAGCGGCACCGCGTCGTGGAACCCGGCGGCGGCCAGCTCGGCGGCCCGGGTGGAGCGGAACGGGCCGAGGTAGGCGGTGTCACCGGGGGCCAGGCCGCGCACCACCGACAACCGGGGGTACGGCCCGCCGGTGAGCTTGAGCCACACCATCCGCTCCGGATACTTCGACCGCCTGTTGTACGGCGGCGCGTGCGCGGCGATCAACCGCAGCTCGCGGACCTCCGCCTCCAGCGGGTGGGCGCACTCCACCGCCTCCACCCGCTCGGCGGCGGCCAGCATCTCCGACATCCGGGCCCGCTTCTCGGCGGCGGTGAAGTAGCTGCGGACCCGGGTGGCGATGTCGCCGGACGTGCCGACGTAGAGCGGCCGGTCGTCGGCGGCCCGGAAGATGTAGACCCCCGGCCCCCGGGGCAGCCCGTCGGCGAGGTGCCGCTTGCGCCGCTGGGTGGGGCTGACCGCGCGGGAGAACTCGATCGCCTCGCCGACGGTGTCGACCCGGTGCCCGCCGAGCCGGGCGATCAGGCCGTGCAGCACGTCCACCGTGGCCTTGGCGTCGTCGAGCGCCCGGTGGGTGGGCTGGGTGGTGGTGCGGAAGTAGGCGGCCAGGGTGCCCAGCTTGCGGTTGGGCACCTCGTCGCGGGTGAGCACCCGCCGGGCCAGCGCCGCCGTGTCCAGCACCCGGGGGTTGGGCCAGCGGTAGCCGTGCTTCGCACAGGCGGCCTTGAGGAAACCCACGTCGTACGGGGCGTTGTGGGCCACCAGCACGGCGTCGGCGACGAACTCCAGGAAGCTCGGCAGCACCTGCTCGATCGGCGGGGCGGGCAGCAGCATGGCCTGGGTGATGCCGGTCAGCACGGTGATGAACGGCGGGACCGGCACCCCCGGGTTGACCAGGGTGGCGAGCACCCCCAGCTCCTCGCCGCCGCGCACCTTCACCGCGCCGATCTCGGTGATGCCCCCGCCGTCGGGTGAGCCGCCGGTGGTCTCCAGGTCGACCACCACGAACGTCGTCGCGTACAGCGGCAGGGCCGGATCGACGCCGCCGGCCGACCGGTCCAGACCGGCCAGGGTCTGCTGGACGTACTCCCCAGGTGCCACGGGCGGCAGGCTAACCGTTCGGTCCGACACTCCCGTCACCGCAGCCCCAGGGGCCCCTGGCGGCGTAGGATGAGAGATCGGCTCACTCATCCGGCGGTGGGCCCGGTCGCGGTGGGAGACTTGCCCCATGCCCCTCACCGACCCGCACGACGACCACCTCCCGCTGGAGGGGTCGTCCACCGCCGCGCCCGGGGCCGGCGGGGACCTGGGTGCGGGGGCACCCGAGCCCGGGGCCACCCTTCCCCCGCCCGACGGATCCGACGCCGGTGAGCCGGTGGACGGGCTGCCGGAGCCGGAGCCCGTCCTGCCCGAGCCGGTCCGGCAGCGGATCGTGGCGCTCACCGCGGCGGTCCTGCCCGGCCTGCCCGCCGACGAGGTGCCGGTGCCGCTGCGCCGGGTGGCCAAGTTCGCCCCCAACCGGCGGGCCCGGCTGGGTGGCTCGGTGATCGCCGCCCAGCTCACCGCCGACCCGCTGTTCCGGCAGCGGGTCACCGCCCGGGTGCTGACCGACGCCGGTGACCTCGGCGCGGCCGTGGTCGAGGGCACCGCGCCGGCCGCCGCCGACCCGGTCGAGGTGGCCGCCCTGGCCTACCTGGTCCGCCCCCGGGGCTGGCGGGAGCTGATCGACGCCAGCGGCGCGGCGGTCCGCGCCGAGGTGGACAGCGCGGTCGTCGCCGAGCTGGTCCGCGAGGCCGAGCAGCGGGCCACCCGGGCCGAGCACGACCGGGCGGTGGCCCGGGTCGAGGCGGACAAGCTCCGCGACGAGCTGGCCCGCGTCCGCGAGGAACTCGGCCAGCTCCGGGAGGAGAACCGCCAGCTCCAGCGCGGCCTGCGGGAGACCCAGGCCCGGGAACGCCGGGCCACCGAACTGCTCGCCACCGAGCGTGGCCGGGCCACCCGCGCCGCCGCCGACAGCGACGCCGAGCTGCGTCGGGCGCGGGCCCGGCTGGCCGAGGCCGAGGCGGCGGCCGGCGTGGCCAAGGCCAGCGCCAAGGAGGCCCGTTCGGTCGACGACGCCCGGCTGTGGCTGCTGCTGGAGACGATCGGTCAGGCCGCCGTCGGCCTGCGCCGCGAGCTGGCCCTCGAACCCACGGACCGGCTGCCCGCCGACTTCGTCGCCGACGCGGCCGCCGACCGGCCCGACATCCCCGGCCAGTCGACCAAGGCGCGTGCGCTCGACGCCGACGACCCGGCCCGGCTCGACCAGCTCCTCGCCCTGCCCAAGGCGCACCTGGTCGTCGACGGTTACAACGTCACCAAGCGCGGCTACCCCGACATGTCGTTGGAGCACCAGCGCAGCCGCCTGATCACCGGCCTCGGCGGGATCGCGGCGCAGACCGGCGACGAGGTCACCGTGGTCTTCGACGGCGCCGAGCGGGTGCACGGCCTGCCGCCGGCGCCGCGCGGGGTCCGGGTGCTGTTCTCCCGCAAGGGCACCACCGCCGACGAGCTGATCCGCCAGCTGGTCAGGGCC
>NZ_JBMDWU010000563.1:0-5117 GCF_048594385.1 Micromonospora sp.
CTGGTAGGTGCGGGCGTACTCGTCGATCTGCTGCGCGGTGAAGGGAGCCTTCGCGCCCGGCCCGCCGAAGCTGGTCCCACCATGGGCGACGTACCCGTAGAAGAGGGACAGGTAGTCACGGACGTCGTCGTCGACCAGCAGCTCGGGGAACCCGTCCTGGTGGTGGAACGACATGTGCCAGCTCGCCTGCCGGTAGGCGTTCGAACTGAGGGCGGGGCCGGGCATGGGGTAGTCGAGGTGGGCGTACCTGACGACCTCGTCCGGGAACTGGGCGGCGTACTGGAACGCCACCCCGGCGCCGAGATCATGCCCGACCAGATTGATCCTGTTCAGCCCCAGCTTGCCGGCGAGCAGCCGGTGGACGTAGCGGGCCAGGGTGGCCTTGTCGTAACTGGTCGGCGCGCCCTCGCTGTCGCCGAGTCCCGGCAGGTCAAGCGCATACACGGCGTGTTTCTTGGTCGCGCAGGCTGTCGTCAGGACGAGCCCCGCCGTGACGGCTGCGACGGTGCGCGACCAGCGGGCCGCCGGTCTCGAAGCTACTGCTGATGTGGGCATCGGTTGTCTACCTCCGCCGCCAGCATGACCAGCAGCGTTGCCCACTTGCGAGAAATGTTGCGGATCCGCATCATGGGCCCATGAACGTCACGTCAGGCGACGTCCTTGCGGGCGTCGGCCCGCGGCTGCGCGCACTACGCCAGGCCCGGAACATCTCGCTGGCCGCCCTGGCGGCAGAGACCGGCCTGACCGCAAGCACGCTGTCGCGTCTCGAGAACGGGAAACTGCGCCCGACACTGGAGCAGCTGCTGCCGCTGGCACGGGCGCACGGCGTCCCGCTCGACGAACTGGTCGCGGCTCCACCCACCGGCGATCCCCGCATCCACCTGCGGCCGGTACGGCGCTCCGGCTTCACCGTCGTGCCGCTGACCAGACGTCCCGGAGGCATCCAGGCCTACAAGGTGATCTACCCGCCGGCCGGGAAGTCGGCCACGACGAGCCTGCAGACCCACGAGGGGTACGAGTGGTTCTACGTACTCAACGGACAGGTCAGGCTCATCCTCGGTGACCAGGAATACCAGCTGGGCCCCGGCGAAGCCGCAGAGTTCGACACCCGCGTCCCGCACCAGATCGGCAGCGCCGGCCCGCAGGCCGCGGAACTGCTCACGCTGTTCAGCGCCCAGGGCGAACGCGCCCACCTGTCCCCCTCCCCGACCTCGCCCACCTGAACGCACCCACCCGCAGGATCAGGTCGTGTGGCGGATGATCGAGCCGGCGATCCGCTCGGTGAGCCCGGGTGCGAAGAACGGGTGGTGGCCCATCCCGGGCACGATCTCCAGCCGCGCCGTGGGGATCTGCGCCGCGAGCGCCTCACCGTGGGCCGGCGGGAACAGCGGGTCGTCGCTGCCGTGCAGGACCAACGTCGCGGCCGTGATGCCGGACAGCGACGCCCGCCGGTCGTCGTCCCAGCGCCGACCGGCCAGATCGTGGTTCGCCGCGGCGGCGAGGTTACCGGCCCGGTCGTGACAGTGTTCGACGAACCGCCGCGCGGCCGGCTCGTCGAAGGGCAGCACGTCACCGTTGAGCACCCGCCAGGTCCGCACGTCGGCGTCCACCCGGTGCCGGGCCGTCGCGCGGGGTGCCCTCGCCGCGTCCATCAGGTGGTCGAGGAACCGCGCCGTCGGAGGCGGGAGTTCGCCCTGCGCAGCCGGTTGACCCGCCAGCGCCCGCGCCCACGCCGGGCCGGGGTTGTTCCCCATCGGGGAGGAGGCCATGGCCGTCAGCGTGCGGACCCGGGCCGCCCGGTGCACGGCGAGCCACTGCCCGATCGCCGCACCCAGCGACGTCCCCACGACGTGCGCGGTGGCGACACCGTACGCGTCCAGGACGGCGACCGCGTCGGTGGCCAGGTCGGCGAGTGCGTAGGGGTGCGTCGTGAAGTCGACGGAGTCGGAACGGCCGGTGTCGCGGTGATCGAACCGGATCACCTGCCGGCCGCTGTCCATCAGGGCTTCGACCAGCTCGTCGGGCCAGCCGATGCCCTGGGTGGACGTGCCCATGACCAACAGGACGGTGGGGTCGTCCGGCTGCCCGAAACGCTCGGTCCACAACCGGAGGTGCCCGCGACGAACGAAGTTCTCCTCGCCAGTAAGCATGGCGGCACGGTAGCGGTCACCGGTTCACCGGTAGGCAACTACCCGTTGTAGTGGAAAATCGTGCCCGTGAGATAATAGAGGGGCAAGACGGGGCCTGCGGCGAGCCGGCTGCGGTCGTCGACCCGCCGGCCCGAGAATCGACGGATGGCGACGGCTCTGCGCTACCACGCGGCTCTGCACTACTACGTGGTCCACGACGGTGCGGGCGAGCCGGAGGGGTTGCTGGCCGAGGAGTTCCTCCTCGCGGCGGACCACTCCTGCGTCGGGCTGGTGGGTGGCGGCTGGAGCCGCTCGGAGGGCCGGTGGCGCGACGCGTCGGCCACCAGCCGACGCCTGCGCGTCGATCCCACGCTGCGGGCCCGGGTGACGCCCGTCAGCCGGGACCGGGCGGCGACGCTGTACCGGGAGTTCTGCGGTGCTGCCCTGCCGGACGAGGCCGCGTTGCGGACGTGCTTCGGTGCGCCTCCCACGCCGCCGTCGCCCCTGCTGCTGCACCGGTCCGAGGCCACACCGGGGTTCCGCGAGACGCGCACCTACCGGATCCTGTTCGCCGGCGCGCTGACCCCGGGCGGTCTCACGGCGCTCGGCGAGGCGTGGCGGATGCCGGTCACCGGCGACCTCGCGGAGCCCGGGGTGCGCGTCCTGGGCACGGTGTGCCGTCAGGTCGGCCGCGACGCATTCCGCTGGGAACTGCGCCGGGTCGCCGCGGGCGCCGCCTGGGGACTCGACGTGACGTGCGACCTGACGGGCGACCGCGACGACGCGGTCGGCGTGCTCCTGCACGCACTGACGGCGCAGGTGCGGCTCCAGGGGCTGGTCCCCGTCACCATCGACCGGTTCCGCTGAGCGTCACGGCTACGGCTTCGCGACTGCCGGCGCACGGCGGTGGGCTGCCCGGCGCTCTCGGGGCCGGACGTGGATCGCGCCGTCGCGGACGGCCCACCTGGTCGGGACACGACGACGTCGGGCTACCGCGGCGGATCGCGTAGCAGGGACAGCGACCGGTCGAGCCACTCGGTCAGCAGCGTGCGTTCGGCGTCGGTGAGGCCGGGCAGGTCCGGCGTCACCGCCGCGAGGGTCACCGCGACCGTGCGCAGGGTCGGGTCGGGGGTCACCGGGGCGGCGGTGAGGATGCCGGTGAGGACGGCGTCGAACACGGCGTCGCCGAGTCCGGGGTCGCGTTGCGACGCGGGGATCCCCAGCAGGGTGAGGATGACGCCGGTGCCGGCGGAGTGGATCATCATGGTGGCCCGCTGCTCGTCGACCCGCAGCAGGCCGGCGGCGGCGAGCCGGCGCACCCGCGAACGCAGCACCGCCAGACCCGCCACCGACGCCGGGGACGGGTCGCCGGGCCCGCGCGTGCCGAGCAGCCGGAACAACTCGGGGTTGGCCAGGCCGAACTCCAGGTGCGTGCGCCAGCCGGCACGCAGGTCGGCCACCGGGTCCTGCGGCGCGGCGTCCGTGGCCACCGCCTTGGTGGCGACGTAGCTGGCCAGCACGTGTTCGGCGACGGCGTCGACGAGGCCGTTCTTGTCGCCGAACAGCCGGTAGATGGTGGGTGCCTGCACGCCTGCGGCCTGGGCGACGGCGCGGGTGGTCACCGCGTGCGCCCCGTGCTCGCGCAGCAGTCGGGCGGCTGCCGTGACGATGTCGGCTCGCGCGTCGTCGCGGGGCGGGGTGTCGGGCGTCACGGTCACGGATCAACGATAACAGCACCTTGTTAGCGACGAATTAGCGGTGTTAACGTCTGCGCCGTAACGTTGATTCGTCGAAGGGATCCCTCGTGTTCGTCATCACCGGTGCCACCGGGCAGCTCGGCTCCCGGATCGTCGACCAACTGCTGGCCCGGGTGCCCGCCACCGCCGTCGGGGTGAGCGTGCGCGACGTCGACAAGGCCACCCACCTGGCCGAACGCGGCGTGCGGGTCCGCCGGGGGGACTTCACCGACCCCGCCACGCTGGAGCACGCCTTCGCCGGGGCCGACCGGGTGCTGATCGTGTCCGCCGCCATCCGGGGCGGCGACGCGGCCACCGCGAACCGGGCCGCCGTCGACGCCGCCCGCGCCGCGGGAGCCGCCCGCATCCTGTACACCAGCCACCAGGCCGCCTCCCGCGACTCGCTCTTCCCCGCCCAGGTCACCCACGCCGCCACCGAGGAGCACCTGGCCGCGACCGGGGTACCGTTCACCGCCCTGCGCAACGGCTTCTACGCCGGCGCCCTCGGGTTCGCCATCGGCGACGCCCTGACCACCGGCCGCCTGGTCGCGCCGGCCGACGGGCCGGTGTCCTGGACCACGCACGACGACCTGGCCGAGGCCGCCGCCATCGCGCTGACCGGTCAGGGCGTGCTCGACGGCGTCACCCCGGCGTTGACCGCCGGCGAGGCCCTCGACCTGACGGACGTCGCCGGCATCCTCACCGACCTCACCGGACGCACCGTCACCCGGCTCGTCCTCGACGACGACGAGTGGCGGGCCGCCGCCGTCGCCCGGGGTATGCCCGGGGCCGCCGCCGACTTCACCCTCGGCATGTACCGGGCCGCCCGGCGGGGCGAGTTCGCCGTCACCGACCCGACCCTGGAGGCACTCCTCGGCCGGCGTCCGGCACCCGCCCGGTCGGTGCTCGAAACCCTCGTCGCCGCCGCGTCCCCCACCGGCCCGCAGCCGGCACGTCGGGCCTGAGTCGCGCCACACGACCCGGCGCGCGGGACACGGTGGTGCGAGGATCGGTCGCATGCCCACCGAGAACCGGGTGACCGGACGCGGGGTCCGGGACGCCGTCGACGAACTGACCCGCACGCTCGGCCCGCACACCGACCGGGACTGGACCGGCCCCGCCGGGGACCTGGACTGGTCGTGCTGGACGACCGCCGCGCACATCGCCCACGACCTGCTCGGCTACGCCACCCAGCTCACCGGCCGGCCCGACACCGGATACCTCCCGCTCGACCTGCGGGTACGCCCCGACG
>NZ_JBMDWU010000564.1:0-3093 GCF_048594385.1 Micromonospora sp.
AGAACGGGCGGCCCTGCTCCTGCGCCTTGACGAGGATCTTGTCGTCGATGTCGGTCACGTTGCGGATGAAGGTGACCTCGAAGCCGGCGGCCGACAGCCAACGCCGCAACACGTCGTAGTTGACGCCCGAGCGAAGATGGCCGATGTGCGGCGGTGCCTGGAGGGTGAGACCACACAGGTAGACCCCCACCTTGCCGGCTTGCCGCGGAACGAAGTCCCGCACCGATCGGGCGGCGGTGTCATACAGGCGTAGCGTCACCGTACCAGGGTAGCTGTCCGTGCTCCCCCGGGTCGGCCCGAGCCGGGTCGTACGCTGCCTGCTGTGGAGACGACGGCGGCCCCCGACGAGCCGGGCAACCAGGTGCCGGCAGGTGACGACCCCGGCCGCCGCATGCCTGCCGGCGGCGAGCCCGGCCCGCGCGTGCCTGCGGGGGGCGGGCCGGACCACCGATCACCTGCCTTCGGCGACGCCGGCCAACGCCCGGCTGCCGGCGGCGAGCCCGGCCCGCGCGTGCCTGCGGGTGGCGGGCCGGGGCTTCAGGTTCCTGCCGGGGGCGAGACGGCGCAGACCCTGGACCGGGGCCTGCGCCTACTGCACCTGGTGGCCGACGCGTCGGCCGGGCTGACCGTCACCGAGGCCGCCCACCGGCTCGGCATCGGCCGGGCCGCCGTGTACCGGCTGGTCGGCGCGCTGACCGGACACGGGATGCTGCGCCGGGGCGGCGACGGCCGGCTGCGCCTCGGCGTCGGCGTACTGCACCTGGCCCGACGGGCCCAGCCGCTGCTGGCCGAGGGGGCCCTGCCGGCGCTGCGGCGGCTCGCCGAACAGACCGGGGCGACCGCCCACCTGACCGTGGTGGAGGGTGGCGAGGGGGTCGCCCTGGCCGTGGTCGAGCCGAGCTGGACGTCGTTCCACGTGGCGTACCGGCCGGGGGCCCGGCACCCGCTGGAACGCGGGGCCGCCGGGCGAGCCGTCCTCGCCGGGCGGGCCGGTCACGCGGGCCCGGTGAGCACCGCCGGGGAACTCCAGGCCGGGGCGTACGGGGTGGCCGCGCCGGTGCTCGGGGTGCCCGGCCTGGAGGCGAGCGTCGGGGTGATCTCGTTGGCCCCGCTGCCGGTCGACACGGTCGGCCCGCAGGTCACCACCGCCGCCCGGACGATCGCCACCGCCCTTTCCTGACCGTCCCCCGGCCCGGCCTGGCCTGGCCGATGATCGACTCATCTGGGCCGAAACAGCGGTATCCGCCGGCCTACACCCCACAACTTCGACCCACATGAGTCGATCACGCACTCTCCCCCTCGACTGCCCTCGCGGGTGAGGGCGTGGAGACCGGGGGGCGGAAGCAGGCGGGAGAGGGTCGGGGCGCATCGACGGTGCGGGGACGTGCATTACCACGCTGTGTCGTGCGGTGGGGGTTTGTCCACAGGGGGTGGTTCCACGGGCGGGGGCGGTTGTCCACAGGGGTTTCGGCGAGCGGCCGGGAGGTCCGACGCTGGGGTCATGCCACCTCGACCTCATCGCCCGGCGGCCCTCGTCGGGCAGGTGTTCCGGGGCTCTGACGCGATCCGCCAGGGCCTGCTCACCCGCCACCAGCTGCGCGGGGCATCCTGGCTCCGGCTCGGCCACGACGTGTACGCCGATGCCCGACTCGCCCGCGACCACGCCCTGACCTGCCGCGCCGCCCTCCTCCGGATGCCCGCCGGCACGCTCGTCGCCGGTCCGTCGGCGGCGTATCTGCACGGGATCGAGCACGCCGCCGACTTCGGTGACGAGGTGCACGTGCTCGTTCCCCGGGCGACCCGGGTCGGCTCCCAGGGGGCGGCCACGTCCGCCTCCCGCCGGTCCGCCCGTCGCACCGTCCCCAGCGGCATCCGGCTCGACGCGGGCGGGGCTCGACGCGACGCGGCTGGCGGATGGCCCGACGCGGCTGGCGGGTGGTCGGGTGCGGCTGGCGGGTGGTCGGGTGCGGGCGATGGGTGGTCCGGTGCCCCGGGCGGAATCCGGGTGCACAGCGTCGCCACCCCCGGCGGGTCGGCCGCTCATCCCCAACCGTCTGCGTCCGGCCAACTCCCCGAGGAGGCCACACCGGCGACCGGCGAGCAGCGCGAAGCCCACGCCTGTGGTCAGCGCCTCGTCGGTCGAACACACCGCGCCACATCGACCGGCATCACCACGCCAGCCCGGCTCCTGCCCGGCATACCCGCCCCACCGGCCCTGCACCCCGAGCCGCCTCCGCCCACCGCACCGGCGGTGCCTGCGGGCGGGGCCACCGGCAGGGATAGGCCGGCGACCCGGAACGGGCCGGGCCTCGGGGCGGCCGGAACCGTCCCGCTCACCACGGCGACGCTGACGGACGTTCACCCCCGGACGACCGGCCCGTACCCGGCACCGCCCGTCCTGCCCCGGTCGTCCCCCGCGCTCGCCGCCTGGGAGACGGCGGCCTGGCTGGACCCGGTCCGGGCGGTCGGCATCGTCGACTCGCTGCTCGGCAGGGGGCTGACCAGCCCGGCCGCCCTCGCCGAGATCGCCACGCGCTTCGCCGACCGGCGGGGTGGGGTACGGGCCCGCCGGGTCTTCGAGCTGGCCGATCCGGCCGCGCAGTCACCGCCCGAGTCGCACCTGCGGGTACGACTCGTGCTGGCCGGCCTGCCCCGGCCGGTCGCGCAGCATCCCGTACGGCTGCCGTCGGGGCTGGTGCTGCACCCCGATCTCGCCTGGCCGGAGTTCCGGGTCGCGGTGGAGTACGACGGGCGCTGGCACAGCGATCCCGAGCAACTGCACCGGGACCGTCGCCGGCTCAACCACCTGGTCGCCGCCGGCTGGACCGTTCTGCACGTGACCAGTCGCCGGCTGAGGGACGACTTCCCCGCCGTGGCCGGCGAGGTACGCATGGTCCTCACCCAACGCGGCTGGCGCCGATGATCCGCCCCCTTGGGCCGGCGTTGCGCTGTCCCCTCACCCCGACACCGCAACATCGGCCCCGTCGCGCAGAGTCGGCCCCGTCGCCGCAGAATCGGCCCCGTCGCGCAGAAGCAGAAGGGTCCGGACACGGAGAGGCGGGGGGGGGCGCGGGGGGGCCGGGGCCCGCCCCC
>NZ_JBMDWU010000565.1:0-9862 GCF_048594385.1 Micromonospora sp.
CCGCCCAGGACGACCCGCTCGCGCCGCCCCGGCCGGGCCCCCGTCAGCTGGTCCGCCGTCCCGTCCTCCCGCCCCCCGCCGCCGCCCGGCGGGCGGCAGCGCCCACCCGGTGCGCTCGTCGTCGACCAGGGCGACCCGGCCACCGGCCACCGCGTCGACGGCCAGCTCACGCAGCGACCCGGGCACCGCGCGCAGGGCGTGCCAGAAGACGCCGAAGCTGTCGGCGCAGCGGTGCAGCAGCCGGTCGGCCACGTCGGCGGCGGTGTCGTCGTCGCGGGCCCGGGGGTCGTCGTCGTCCCAGTACCAGACCGATCCCTCGTCGCCGCCGGCCACCCGGACGGCGAGCAGGCCGCCCTGTACGTGCCCGACGGCCAGGAAGTCGGCGGTGAACCGGTCGGTGAACCAGGCGTTGGCGTGGCACAGGTCCTGCATCCAGTCGGCCCGGACCACGCCGAACAGCGGCTGGTCGACCACGAACCCGAACCGGGGGTGCACGGCCGGCCAGTCCGGCCAGCCGCCGTTGGTGCGGGCCAGGAAGTCCCGGTAGCCGGCTGGCAGGGTGCCGCCGAGCCGCTGCTCGACGCGGGCCACCGCCTGCGGGGTGAGCCGCTCGGCGAACCGCAGCGGCGGCGGGGTGGCGGTGTCCACCGGCAGGCCGCGCCGCCGGTGGTCGGCGTCGCCGGTGCTCACCCCACCGAGGTGCCGCAGTGCCGCGTGCAGTTCCGCCGGCACCAGCGCGACCCGCCGGCTGCGCGCCAGGTGCGCCCAGACCCACCCCGCCGGGGTACGCCCCGACGCCTGCGGATCCGCCGGGTCCGGCACCGTCAGGTTGGCGGTGAGCACGTCCAGCACCCGGGCCTCGTCCACCCCGATGCCCGGCGGCAGCGGCGGCAGCTCGACGACCGCCCGCGCGTACGGCGTCCAGTCGGGAAAGCCGTACGGGTCGACCGGCACCCCCTGCCGGTAGCGGACCCGCAGCATCGGCGCGGCCGGGTGGGCCACCCCGAAGGCGTACCGGGCTGCGGGGATGAGCCCGGCCCCGCTCACCGGCCCCGCCCGTGCGGGCCGGGGACGGTCTCGTCGGGGGTGGGCCAGAGCAGGAGGAACGGGACCTGGTCGGCGGGGACGGTGACGCCGGCCGGGGAGTCCGGGTCGACGGCCAGGGCATGCCCCGGCGGCCAGACGGTGAGCACGGCGGCCATCGTGGCCCGCAGGCTCGGCGTGCCGTCCGGATAAGCCCGCGCGAAGCGCTCCGGGGAGGTGAACACCTCGATCACCGGCGTCTCCCCCGCACCGACCGCACGCCACGGGAAGTCGGGGTCGACCAGCCGGGCCGGGTCGGGCACCGGGGCGGCGGTGGGGAGCACCACCAGCGCGTCGAGCAGCGCGTCCAGGTAGCCGGTGGAGTCACCGCGCTCGGCCGCGTCGAGCAGCAGCGCGGCGGTGTCCGGCCCGTCCGCCGGGCCGGGGGCGGGGGCCGGTGGGGCGAGCGCGGTCGCCGGGTCGTCCGGCCCGTCGGCCGTCGCGGCGGCGATCTCGTCGTCGGCCGCCGCCTCGGCCAGCTCGGTGAGCAGCTCCGCCCCGGCGGGCACGGTCAGCTCACCGTCCGCCGCCGCCCGGACCGCCGCCACCGGCAGGTACGCGTCCAGCGGGGTGCCCGGGTTGACCGCCAGCCGCCAGCCGGCCACCGGCCACCGCTCGCACAGCTCGTCGTACCCGGTCACGGTGTAGGCGTCGGCGACCCCGGCGACCTGCGACGCCATCGCCTCCAGCGAGGTGAAGACGGGCAGGAACGGCGCTCCGAAGAGGTCCATCGTGACGAACCGCTGGCCGCCGTCGGCCGGGTCGTCGTCGCGCAACTGCGGGAGGAACAGCTCGGCCCGGGTGAGGATCCGGAAGAACCCGATGCGGTCGTCGTCGCGCGCCGCGCGCAGCAACGCCCGTTCGGTGTCGTTGGCCGGCTGCCACGACTCGTCCACGACGGGTCTCCCTCCCTGCCCGGTGCCGACCTGAGCCTAGCGATGTCCCGTCGGCGGGCGGGACCCGCCGCGGGCGCACGCTAGGCTACGGGCCGGTCGCCGTCCGCCGACGTTCCGCAGGAGGTTCCATGCGACGTGTCGTCGCGGTCGCCGCCCTGGCCGCCACTGTGGCCGGTTGTTCCGCCGCCCCGTCGCCCACCCCCGCACCGGCCCCGGTGGAGCGCGTGGTCACGCTCACCGTCGAGGTGGTCGGCGGCGGGGGCGGGCTGTTCGGGATGGCGGTCACCTGGGGGCACAGCAGGTTGGAGACACAGTCCGCCACCAGCCTGACCTGGGCCTGGTCCCACGCGGTGACCCTGCGCTATCCCGACGTCGAACGGGTGTGGGTGTCGGCGACGCCGCAGGTCCGCCCGGGGGTCGACGAGCGGTTGGCGTACGCCGGCGGGATCCCGACGTTGCACTGCACGATCCTGTTCGGCGACCGGCTCGTGCAGGACCAGAGCAGCATCTCCCCCACGTGCGAGGCGAACCTGTCGGCCACCGCACCGGCCGGCGGGGCCGCCACCCCCGCGCAGCGGTCGGGCGGCGCCGCCGACTGACCGCGTCCACCCCCGACGGCTCAGCCCAGGCGGCGCAGCGCCCCCACGTACGCCGACCGCACCGCGACCAGCCGACTTGCCCGGAACCGGCCCGGTTCCCGCTGGTAGACCGTGCGGCCCAGCGGCGTCCAGACCGCCGTGAACGGCACCCGGGCCCCGCCGGGCGGCACGAACTTCATCACCTCGTCGAGCGCGGCGACGGCGGCGGTCAGGCGGGACCGGCAGCGCCGACGGTCCGCCTCCGGCAGGGTCCGCGCCCCGGCCGGCACCCCCCGGGCGTGCTGCTCGGCCACCCACAGCCACTCCCCGGCGTCGATCAGCCGGGACGGCTCCGGGCCGCCGTACCGGAAGCCCTCCTCGACCTCGACGGGCCCGGCGGGCAGCCGGAACAGGAACTCCCGGGGCGTGCCGCACCCCTGGCACCCGCCGGTGTAGCGGCGGGCCAGGTCGCCGTCGGGCAGGGTGAGCACGGTGGAGGCGCGCGGGAAGTGTCCCTGCCCGCAGCCGCACGGTTGCAGGTCCATGTAGAGGTGTGCCTCGTGGAGGGAACGCGCGGCCAGCGGGGTCACGACGGGCTCCACGGCATGTGGTCCAGGTGGAAGTCCCGGACGACCTCGATGCGGCGGCGGCGGAACCGTCCCGGTTCCCGGTGGTAGACCGTCCGTCCCCGGGTCGACCAGAACGCCGCCTCCGGCACCGCATCGCCGCCGTCGGGCAGGAACTTGCCGATCTCCTCCAACGCGGCCACGGCCGTCCAGCGCAGGTCCGCCGCCTCGGCGTCGTCACCCTCCCGCTCGGCCACCTCTGCCGCCTGGCCGCACCAGTCGGCGACGAGCAGCCACTCACCGGGGTCGAGCAGGGCGGAAGGCTGCGGACCGCCGAACCGGGTGGTGGGGTGCGGGCCGGCGTCGGCGGGTGCCGTCCGTCCGTCGGGCAGGGCGAAGACGAACTCGCGCTGCTCCTGGCACTCGGCGCAGCGACCGGAGTACCGGTAGGCCGGTCGGCTCCCCTGCGCCGTCGCCGTCCCGGTCCAGGCGGCCTCCATCGACCCGCACCGGGCACACGGATGCAGCTCCAGGTAGAGGTCGGCCTCGTCCCGGCTCCGGACGGCGGGCAGCAGGCTCATTCGGCGTCCCGGTAGTGGCCGGTGTCCGGGTCGAGACCCATGATCTCCCGGGCCTGGCGCATGTACTCGCGCTGCGCCTGCGCCGACGGCGACCGGCGCTGTGCCGAGTCGGCACCCTCGGGGGTGAAGTCGACGTCGTCCACCCGGTGTGTTGCCTGCCACCGGGCGTGTAGTTCGGCCAACTCCCGCAGCCGACGTTGCCGCTCCGGATCGACGTTCATCGCCATCGGGTCACCTCCGGACACCGGCCCCCGGCGGGCGAACCGCTCGCCCGGACCAGTGACCGTGGCTGGTCTCTCCTGGCCGATTGGCCGCACCACCACCCGTCACGGCAGCGGACGCTCCACCCGCTCGGCGACGGTCTCCCGGGCCCAGGTCGCCGCCCGGTCCGGCCCGCCCGTCACCGTCCACCGGTACACATCGACCGCGGAGCGGATCTCCAACAGGTAATGGTTGTGCGAGAAGAACCGCAGGGTCCAGCCCCCGTCCGGGTCCGGCACGAACGTCGGGGGCGTCACCGCCGGAGCGTCCGGCACCGCCAGCACCCGGGTGAAGTGGTCGGGGTCGCGGACCAGCCAACCGGCGTGGGTGCCCTCGGTCACCGAGAAGGGGCGTACCACCGGGCCGTCGATCTCCCACGCCGAATACAACTCACCGAACAGCTCCGCGTAGGCCAGCGGGTCCAGCCCGGCTCCCACCCGGCGACCCAGTTCACCCATCACCTCGGGCCGGTTGAGATGCAGCGTCCCGCCCGACGCGGTGAGGAGCAGGGCATGGGTGACGAATATCGGCTGCCGCGCGGCCACCACCCGGACCGCGTCGGCCACCCACTCCTCGTCGGCGACCGCCCACCGCGCCGGGCGGGCCAGGTAGCGGAAGTGGGCGGTCCGCACGGTCACCGACTCCGGACCGACCCACACCCGCTCGGTGGATTCGCCCGGCTCCAGCACGTACCGCTGGAGCGCCTCGGTCGTCCGCTCCGTGTCCACCAGCAACCTCCCTGTCGGTGTCACCCCGGGCCCGGGCCGGGTGGTACAGGCGTCCACAGCAGGGCCGCGCCCGCCAGCGCCGCCCGCTGGTACGGCGGCAGCGGTTCACCGGCCCAGAAGGTCTCCACCTGTGGCGCCTCCTCATCCTCCTCGGCGAGGGCGCGCTGAGCATCGTAGGTGATGTCCCAGGCCCGCATCCCAGGGCTCAACTCGGCAAGGCAGACCCGCCGCTCCACCGGTGGGCCGTCAGCCGTCGACCGCCACGCCCGCCAGATACCCCGGACACCGGGATGACGGGAAACACTCACCACGAACCGGGTGTCGGGCCAGTCGGTCAGCTCGTAGGCCAGATCAGCGAGGTGACCGAGCCGGGCCGGCAACCCGGTGGGGTCCTCCGGGTCGACACCGGTCAGGTCCAACGGGTTCGGCAGCCGGTTCCCGGCGCGCTCGACGACCGCTGCCCGCGCCGGCAGGAAACGGAAGGCGTCCGCCGACGGCGTCTCCTCGGAGACCGGCACCTCGTCGTACAACTGGGGCTCGCCCCCCGGCACATCCAGCGTGCGCAGGACCCGGCCCAGCAGCTCCCGGTCCGCAGCGGAGATCGGTACGGCGTACTGCACCGTCGCCACCGACACCGCATCCGGAAGGTGCCGCAGATCCCCGTCGCCGAGGAGTTTTCGCAGCTGGGTCACCACTTCGTCCGGGAACCGCCCCGCCAGCCGCAACAGCATGCGGTGTACGGCGGCGAAGAGGTCGTCCGCCTCATCCCATACAGGACTATCGATCACTGTCAGATCTCTTCCATGATGATTATCGTGCAGTTGTCCTGGAACTCGGGAGGCAACCGGGCCCGTACCTGTTCCTCGAGGTCAGGATCGGACGTGCGACGCATCCGCGAGCGTGGGGGGAAGACCGCCTCCTCATCGACGGCGAAGGACGAGAACACCGATATGTCGCGGGCCTGCTGCCCGGTGAGCCGGTAGACCACCAGGATTCTCCCGCCCGAGGCAGGGTTCTCGGCCATGAACCGTACCGCCACGTCGAGGCGGCGACTGACGCTGAGGAACTCCCGCGCCCTACCGGTCGGCAGCCACGAGTTGCCGTAGATCGGGGAGTACACCGGGGTGATCCAGTCACCGCGGTAGGCGACCACCGGCCGGTCCGGACCACCGACGGCCGGCAACTGCATCATCGCGTCGTGCACCATGTCAGCGTGCCACCGCACCTCATCGAACAACCGGGGTGACACCGAGCGGAGCCGACCGGTGAGGTCGTCCCAGGCCCTGTCGAGCGCCTGGGCGGCCCGGACCCGCTCGACGGCGCTCTGGGCGCCCGGCTGTTCCCGCGCCCGCTGCCTGGCCGCCGCCATCCGCCGTTGCGCCTGCACCCACCGCGCGGCCGGGTCGCTGAGCGGCGAGCGTGCGGTGAGGTGACCCGCCCCCTCGTGTACCACCGAACGGAGCAGCAACGGCAACGGCAACGCCTTGGTGCCGGCAGCGATATTGCCCAGGTAGTTCCGGACGAGTTCGTCGACCTTCCGGTCGAACACCTCCTTCGTCGGCCGCTCCGCCACCCCACCGGTGAACAGGTGGGTACGAATCACGTTGTTGATCAGGTAGTGGCTGTGTCGGGTGTAGACCGCCAGCGCCATGACGTGGGGCTTCGACAGCCGCTGACCCAGACTGCGCACGGCTGCCGTGTCGGCCGGGTCGATGCCGTTGCGCCGCAGCCAACCGGCGAGGTCGGCGTCACGCACCTGGCCGCTGTCCAGTTGGGGCCACAGCCGGTCCGCGATCGCCGGGACCTTGTGCCGGGTCTCCGAGAAACCGTGCGGGTCGACGGCATGATCCAGGTAACGGGCCTCGTGAGGGAAGAGCCCGTCCACCGTCACCTCGGCCCGCAGCGTGGGCAGATCGACGTCGGGCAGGCTGCGGTAGAGGTCCACCGCCGTCAGGCGGCTGTCGGGCGGGCGCAGCTCCACCCGCCTGATACCGGCGATCTCCGCTCCGCGCAGGATCTCGAAGAGCGAATGGTCCCGGGCCGGCAGCATCCAGCCCATCAGGCCGCTCAGGAACCGCTCGGTCTGCAGGCCGTCGAGCCCCACGAACCGGGCGGCAGTGAGCATCCGGGCGGTGGTGCCGGAGACCCCGTCGATGACCGGGAAGCCGTCCCGACCCACCCAGCGGGCCCACGGCCCATGGTCGGTGTCGTGCGCGGTCACCCCCTCACGCCACGGCAGCAGGCCGTGGTCGCCGAGCGGAACGCCGGACCTCTCCCGGTTCACCTGGTCGACGTACGCCCGTTCGAGCCGACCGAGCGGAGTCCCCAGCCGGGCATAGTGGTCGGGGGTGTTGGCCAGGGCCAGCTGTTCGTCATCCGAGCGGGGCCGGCGGGGGGACTGACTCGCCGTCATCTCGGCCAGGTCCCGGATGCCGTGCTCCGAGTTCCTCGCCACGTTGCCGGTGGCGAAGAAGTCCCGGCCGAACTTCAGCCTGTCCCGCAGTGGGTCCGGCATCAGCCGGTTCACCGTACCGTCGAGCAGGTCGCCCATCCGACGGACCGCCGCCACGTCGACGCCCGCGTCCCGGGCCTGCTCCCACCGCCCCTCGTCGAGCACCGACAGCAGCGCGTGGGACAGGGTGTACGGGTTCTTCCAGTTGCAGTAGGCCGCGTTGTAGAAGGCGGTCATCGTCTCCCGGAGGTTACCCTCGGCGAGCAGCCGGTCGAAGCTGACCGAGGTGCCCACCTGACCGGCGCTGTCGGGCGCGTCGTCCCGGAAGAAGGCGCTCTCCACCCGGGCGACCACCTCGGCGCGGGTCTCCCCCGGGTGCGCCGGCCCGGTCAGTGCCACCAGGATGTCCCGCATCCGGGTCAGCGCCGTGCGTACCGTGTCCTGCACCTGCGGGTCGCGGAAGTAGTGCGCCCCCAACCGCTGCTCGAACCGGGTCGCCTCCGTGGACCAGCGGGGATCGTGCAGGAACCGCGCGAACTCGAACGGCACCCGACTGACCCGGGCCGGATAGGTCGCCGGGGCCAGGTCACCCGCGGGCTTCGACAGGTCAACCGCCTCCGGCGGCAGCAGGTCGCCGTCGCGGGCACGCCCCGACGGGCCGCCGCCGGAGGGACCGGCACGCCCGTCCGGTGGGCCCTCCCGACCCAGCAGCGCGTCCCGGCCGGCGTCGCTGAGCCGCCCGTCGAGCAGCCTCAGCCGGGCCGCCGCCCCCGGATCGTCCGGATGCAGGCCGAGATGGTCGCGCAGGGCCCGCAGTTCGACGCGGGCGTACGTCGCCTGCGCCGGGTCGCGCAGCAGGTCGGCCAGCACCTCCACCTCGGCCAGCCGGCCCAGGTCGTGCGGGCTGGGACCGATGCCGTCGGCCGGCACGCCCGGGGTGAGAGCATCCGGCGCGAACGGGTCCAGCCCACCGGCGGCCCGCTGCCTGATCGCCGCCAACTCGGCCGCCTCGTGGGCGACGGCCCGCGCCACGTTGATGTCGGCAGCCCGGTCGGACAGCTCGATCCGCCAGCCGCCCCCCTCCGGTGGCACGGTGCCGTGCGGCAGGTCCCGGCCGTCCGCGTCGACCGGCACCGACCGGGCCACCGCGCCGTCGGGCAGGGCGTCCGCCGGCACGGCGGTCAGGTCCAGCCGTACGCCGCGCAGGGTGCCGTCCGCCGGCAACCGGTCCATCAGCAGGCGCAACGCCTCGTCGCCGAGTCGACGTACCAGTTCCGGCGCAGCCACCTCCCGGCCGTACCCGTGGAACTGCGCGTCGGGCACCCGGGCGGCGGTGACCGGCGCAGGGCCGTCCCCGCGGAGCAGTCCGTGGATCGCCGACGGGTCGGGCACCCGGGGCAGCCCGGCGGTGTACGCCGACCGGGGGTGCAGCGGGCCGGTGTCGCTGATCGACTTGACGCCCTTCCAGTCGGCGCCGAGCAGGGCCCGCTTGCCGATCCAGGAGGCGTCCCGCCCCCGGTGCTGCTCCCCCCAGCCGGCCTGGCTGATCTCGAACGGCGTCGGGTACCGGCCGCTGCCGAAGGGGTGGCTGCGGGCCCGGTCCAGGATCTCCCGTCCCGCCTCCCGCTGCCGGTACGCCTCGGTGAGCACCTGCTCCGGGTCGCTGGTGCCGTAGCGTGCCCGGAGCCGGTCGACGTCGACGGGGCCGTCGCCGTCGGCTGCCCGCCGGGCCAGCGCGATGTCGACGTCCACCGCACGCAGCTCATGTCGGAGCCGGTCGAGCACGCCCTCGGCCCGGTGCCCGGTGTTCGGCGCCCAGTCGAATCCGTCGCGCGCCCACGCGTAGCCGCCGACGGTGGAGGCGGCGTGCACCTCGACCCGTTCGACGCCGGAGTACCGGTACCAGTCGGTGAGGTGGCCGTTCCACTCCCGGGCGAAGCCCTGCCCCTGGACCCGTTCGCTGAGCTTCAGCGAGACGTGTTCGACGAAGAGGCTGCCGTCGTGGTCGCGGTGGAAGGACCGCACCACCCGACCGACGGGCACGCCGTCCGGATCGTGCACGGCGGCCCGGACGACGACCTCGTTGCGGTGCACACTGACGCTGTACGGATCGTCCAGTTCCACCCGGATGCGCAGCCCGGCGAACTCGCGTCCGTCGAGCTGGTCGGCGAACTCCCGGCGGACGGCGTCACCCCAGGCGTCGGCCTCCTCCCGGCTGCCGGGGATCAGCTCGTCGAGCGAGGGACGCCGGTCCTCCCGCCGCCACGGCGGGTCGGACCAGATCTCGTCGTTGCGGGTGGACTCCCGCCCGTCGGCCGGTGTCGCCCCGTCCGCCTGCGGCACCTGCTCCAGCTCGTGCACGGGGTAGCCGCGTCGGGCCAGGTCGGCGTCGAGCCGGTGGAGGTCTTCCCGGAGCCGGGCCTGGTCGATCGGGTCGGTCGCCGCCCGCAGCTCGTCGACGACGCACCGGCGCTCGGTCAGCGCGAGCAGGGTCCGTCCATCCGGGGCCACCGCGTCGGCCGCCCCGCGCCCCGTACCCGGTTGGCCCGCCGAAGGGGCCGGCTCCGGAGCGGGCCAGCCCGGCCCCGGTTCCGGTGCCCACGTCCGGTGGTCCGCGGCCCGCCCCGGAGCCGACCACGATCCGACGGTCCCCTCGCCCGGTCCACCCGGTCGCGGCGTCCCCGCTTCGGGGGTGACCGGCCGGGGTGCCGCTCCCC
>NZ_JBMDWU010000566.1:0-3849 GCF_048594385.1 Micromonospora sp.
GCCGAGGTTGTTGAGGGTGGTGGCTGCGCCGGATCGGCCGCCGTCGTCCCGCTGGTTGGGTAGCGCTTGGTGGTAGTGTCCGAGTGCCGGCTGCCGATCCCCGAGGCTGTTGTACACGTTGCCGATGTTGCTGAGGGTGACGGCTTCGTTGCCCCGATGGCTAGCCTGTTGGTACATGGTCAGGGCCTGCTGGTAGTCCTCCAGCGCTGGCCTAGGTCTACCGGTCGACGACCGCGCCCAACCACGGTCGTAGAAGGAGCCGGCGTCCGGGCCCAGGGTCAGGGTCGCGGTGGCCATGGCTTCGACGGCGGCGAACCGCGAGGTACGCAACCACACCCGACCCACCCGGTCACCGACGTCCCGGGCGATGTTCGGCTGTCGGCCGGCGACCGCGAGCCGATGCACCTCCACGCGTCGGGCGATGGTGGTCGCCGCAGCAGGGTTGACAGGGCGTTCGTGATCCTCCATCGCCGGTCCACCTCGCTCTTCCTGCTACTCCCGTTGCCGAGGGTAGGACGGTGACACCACCGGCATGAGGGCAGTGGCGTCGGTCGCCGTTGCTCCTTCCCCGCTGACCGGGGACGCGGTCGGTGAGTCGGGAAGCTGTCACCTGAGCCGGGTTCTCCGAGCGGCCCCGGGACGCGAATGAAACGTACAGTAGCCGCCAAGGTCCGTACCGTTGATCGTCCGGCTGGGCGGGCGGGGCGGTCCTGGGCCGGTGTGACCAGGCGTGTGGGGGAGGGTGCGGGCGATGGCGAATGCCACAGTGGAGGTTTCCGGGGCGCAGGCCGCGAGCTGGGCGGCAGAGCTGCGGGCTGCGCTGGTCGGTGCCGTGGGGCCCGACGGCAGCGTGTCGCCGGTGCAGGTGCAGCGTTCGGCCGAGATGGTGATCGCGGTGATCGGGCTGGTGTTCTCCGGGGTCGGTGCGGCCAAGACGATCACCGAGTGGTGGGGTGCCCGCCGCCGGGACGGCGCTGCGGTCACCGTGCTGCTGCCCGACGGCACCCGGATCGAGTTGGCCGAGGGCAGCCAGGCCCGGCTGGAGATCGCCATGCGGCAGGACGGCACCGGGCCGCGCTGACCTGGCCACCACCACGACGGGGACGGGCAGATGAGCACCTTCGACCTGGAGGTCTTCGCGCAGACCTCGACCTACTACGAGCTGCGGCTGTCCGCCGACGGCCAGTCGCCCCGGACCCGCAGCCTGGACCGGGCCGCGGTCGACGAGCTGATCACCCTGGTACGCCGCGACTACAGCACCGACGCCGCCGCACAGAAGGTGTACGGCGCGACCCGACTGGCCGAGCTGGGGGCGCGGCTGGCGGATTTCCTGGACGGCGACGAGCGGTGGCTGACCCCGATGCTGGCCCATCCCGCCGGGGCGGTGCTGCGGATCACCGCCGAGCAGCGGCTGCGGCACCTGCCCTGGGAACTGCTCGCCCTGGATGGTGCCTTCCTGACCGTGGCCGGGCGGGCACCGCTGTTGCCGGTCCGTACGGTCGGCGAACACGCGGAGCTCACCGGCCCGGTCACGCCCGGCAACCGGCCGTTGCGGGTGCTGTTCATGGCGGCCTCGCCGGAAGGCGTCGAGCCGGTGCTCAACTTCGAGGCGGAAGAGGCCGCGATCCTGGCCGCGACGCGGCGTACCGGCACCGATCTGGTGGTGGAGGAGAGCGGCACCCTGGAGGGGCTCCGGTTCCTCAGCCGCGACTACGGGCCCGGCCACTTCGACGTGCTGCATCTGAGCGGGCACGCCACCACCGACGGCGGGAAGCCGGTCTTCGTGGTGGAGGACGAGTTCGGTGCGCCCACCGGTGCGACGGCCGACCAGATCGCCCAGGCGATGCAGGGACACTGGCCGAGGCTGGTGTTCGTCTCCGGCTGCCTGACCGCTGACGCCCCGGAAGGCGGGGTGTTCCCGTCGATGAGCGAAAGCCTGGTGCAGGCTGGTGCCCCTGCGGTGCTGGGCTGGGCGCTGCCGGTCGGGGACGTCTCCGCCACCGACTTCGCCGCTGAGCTTTACCGGGCACTGGCCGACGGCGGTTCGTTGGACCAAGCCGTGGTCGAAGCCCGCCGCCACCTGTTCCACGACCGCAAGAGCAGCTACTGGCATCTGCTCCGGGTCTACGCTGACCGGTCCCCGCTGGCACCCATGGTCACGCCGCTGCACACCAAGGGCCGCAGGCGGTTGCAGGTGCGGGCCGCCGACCAGCAGTTCCTGGACCCGCAGACCCAACTGTCCCGGGTCGCGTCCCGCGCCGAGTTCGTCGGCCGGCGGCGGGTCATCCAACGATGCCTGCGCGCCCTGCGGCAACCCGCCGACACCCCCGGCGCGGCGCAGGGCCTGCTGCTGGCCGGCATGGGCGGGCTCGGCAAGAGCAGCCTCGCCTCCCGGCTCCTGGAACGCATGCCCACCCACCAGCACGCCGTCTGGTACGGCCAGGTCGACGCCATCAAGTTCCGCGAGCTGACCAGCAAGATCCGCTTCGACGACGTCGACCAGACCATCGAGGTCGCCAAGCTCCTCGACAACGAACAGGTCTCCCTCCCGACCCGGCTGCGGTACCTGCTCGACGCCGACGGGCCGCTCGGCGGGACACCCTGCCTGTTCGTCTTCGACGACTTCGAGACCGGCAACCTCGACACCCGCGACGACGGCAGCCGGGTCCTCGCCCCGGCGATGGCCCAGATCCTGCCCGCCCTGCTCACGGCCATCCGCGACACCGGCAGCCCGAGCCGCGTCATCATCACCAGCCGCTACCGATTCCCCACCCCGGCCGGCACCACCCTCGCCGTCGAGGCCCTGGAGACCCTGACCCCCGTAGAGCAGACCAAGAAGATCGCCAACCTGGCCAAGCTGCGCCCCGAATCCACCATCAACCCCACCATACGGACCCGGGCGATCGAGGCCGCAGCGGGCAACCCCCGCCTGCTCGACTGGCTCAACCGGATCGTCGACGATGCCACCCTCGACGTCGACGGCCTGCTCGCCGCCATCGAGAACGAAGCCGACCGGTTCCGGCGCGAGACCGTCCTCGCCGACAACCTGCTCGACTCCCAGCCCTTCGAACTGCGCCGCATGCTCGCCAAGGTCAACATCGTCGAACTACCCGTACCCTCCGCCACCGTCCATGCCCTGCACCCGCACCCCGACGCCGCCGCGCACCTCCAGCGGGCCGTCGAACTCGGCCTGCTCGAAGAGGGCACCGACCCCGAGACCCGCCAGCCCCGCTACTACGTCTCCAACGTCCTGCACCCCCTCGTCCGCCCCCTGCTCACCGACGACGAACACACCCAGGCATGCGCCGACGCCGCCCGGTCCCTCTACCAACTCTGGGTCCTCGACCCCGCCGCCGATGGCCACTGACCCGCGAACCCTCGCCCGCTGGGTCGAGGTGCACCGGCTCGCGGTCGCCGGGCGGCAGCCGGTGATCGCCCGGGACGTCGGTGACCGGGTGTGTCGGGTGTGGCTGCGTACCTCGCGGTTCGCCGCCGTCGAGGCCATGGCCACCGCGACCCTGACCCTGGGCGCGGTCGCCGGCTCCTTCTACCAGCGTGGCTGGGCGCGGTCGTCGACCGGTCGGCCCCGGCCGGCGCTGGAGGACTACCAGCAGGCCCTGACCATGTACCGGCAGGCCGGCGACCGGGGCAACGAAGCCGCCACCCTCAACAACATCGGCCACGTGTACAACGGGTTGGGGGATCGGCGGCGAGCCCTGGACCACTACCACCAGGCTCTTCCCATCCAGCGGGAGGTCGGTGACCGGTCCGGCGAGGCTGTCACCCTCAGCAACATCGGCCACGTGTACGACAATCTGGGGGATCGGCAGCTCGCCCTGGACCATTTCC
>NZ_JBMDWU010000567.1:0-23627 GCF_048594385.1 Micromonospora sp.
GAGGGGGCCCTGCCCCCTCGCCACCAGGAGCCGCCGTGCGCCGCCCACCCGCCCTCTCGTTCCTCCTCGTCACCGTCTTCCTGGACCTGCTCGGGCTCGGCCTGGTCGTGCCCGTCGTACCGGCCCTGCTGGCCGACGTCGCCGGGGACGCCGCCGCCGCTGCCCGCTGGTCCGGCCTGCTCGGCTCGGTCTACGGCCTGCTGCAGTTCGTCGTCTCGCCGCTGCTCGGCCGGCTCGCCGACCGGTACGGCAGGCGGCCGGTCCTGCTCGGGTCGGTGGGCTGCCTCGGCGTGGACTGGCTGGCCCACGCGGCCTGCCCCGCACCGTGGACGCTGCTGCTGTTCCACGCCCTCGCCGGTGCCTGCGCGGGCACGTACACCGTGGTCAACGCCTATCTCGCCGACGTGACCGCCCCCGGGGCACGGGCCCGCGCGTACGGGCTGGTGGGAGCCGCGTCGGGGCTCGGGTTCGTCGCCGGCCCGACCGTCGGCGGTCTGCTCGGCGCGGTCGACGTACGCCTGCCGTTCCTCGCCGCCGCGGCGCTGTCCTTCGCCAACGTCGGGTACGGCTGGTTCGTCCTGCCCGAGTCGCGGCCCGGTGACCGCCGGACCCCGCTGACCCTGCGGACGGCGAACCCGTTCGGTGCCGTCGCCGCCACCCTGCGACGCCCGGTGCTGGGCCGGCTCGCGTCGGCCCGGTTGTGCGCCGACGTCGCCCGGATGACCCACCAGTCGACCTGGACGTTCTTCCTGACCCACCAGTTCGCCTGGGGTACCGCGCGGGTGGGTGCGGTGCTGGCGACGGGCGCGCTCGCCGGGGCGGTGTTCCAGGCGGGAGCCGTCGGGCCGGCCGTGCGGCGGCTCGGTGAGAAGCGGACCGCGGTGCTCGGCGGCCTGCTCGGCGTCGGATGGCTGGCGGGCACGGCGTTCGTGACCGCACCCTGGCCGCTGCACCTGCTCCAGGCGGTCGGTGTGCTCGCCGCGGCCGGTGGCGCCGCCGCGCAGTCGTGGCTGTCCCGGATCGTGCCCGCCGACGAGCGGGGCACCGTGCAGGGGGCGCTGACCGGCGTCGGCGCCGCCGCCGAGACCGTGGTGCCGGTGCTGGCCGGGACGGCGTTCGCCTGGTCGCTGGCCCACGCGTCACCGGGCCTCGTCTTCGTCGGCGCGGCGGTCTTCGCGGCCGGGTCGACCCTCCTGCTGGCCACCACCCCCGACCCTCCACGGCCCTGACGAGGGCGGTCGGGAAGCTGCGCGACCGGTGCCGCCGGATCGGCTGCCTGATGCGTCGAGTGTGGAGTCGGCGGGGGTGCTCCGATCCGGCGTCCGCCGTTTTATCCGACGCTGCCCGACCGACTCCACCCACGCACGTCCACTTCTGCATTTGCGTGCCGTGGAAGTTCCACGAAACCGATCGGGTCAGCAAAACGATTTGGCTCCGGACGCGTTGATAGGTGGGACAGCGGAGGGCTTCCATTGGCTGGGAATGGGCAACTCCTGACGCTGGGAACCGCTTCTGCCGAAACTGGCTGATTCGACGGTCAGCGCTGCGGTATTCGCCATTTCCCGACGGGTTCACCCGCCGTCCCCGCCGCAGAAAGTCAACATTCTCCACGATGTGCCGTCGATCAAGCGATTGCCCGACAAAAGGCGCAAGCGACCACCGGTGGCACCGGCCTCACAGGCATCCCGGGCTGCGAAAACGTCGGGTACGACAGGCTCCGGCGTGACCCGCCGCCGGCGCAGCGGCCGACACCAGCCGAAGGGATGGCCGAAAATCGGCTGATCGGCGGGCCAGCATGGACTGATCGGCCACTCTTGCCGCACCGTGACAGGTACAACCCGAGCGAATGGCCGATGCGCGCGACGTTCCGCACCCGACCGCCGACCACATTCTGGCCACCGTCGGCTACAGCCGTGTGAAGTGAACGTGAATGAGGTGTTTCGATCACTTCGAAAAAGAGCACGTCAGTGCGCCTGACACCGACCGGCAACATCACCAAGATCAGCGCAAAGCGCGTTTACCGGAAGGCGACTTCGTACGCACGGCGCTAACACCCGACCCCGCTTGCGTCAATGCTCCACATGCGACAGGATCATGCGCGGAATCCGAACCAATAATTGCTAGCCTTCGATGGCAACCCCGCGGTCCATACAGGATCGGCGGCATTGTTCACATCTCCTCATCGGAGGTCACCACATGGTCCACACCGGACCTACGCGCCGTCGCGCGAACCGATTCGCCCTCGCCGGGCTGACCGCGCTCACGGTCCTGCTCGGCACCCAGACCCCGGGCCTCGCCCAGCCGCCGACCGCGCCGCGCACGCTGGCCCAGCCGCCGAGCGCGCCCGGCCTCGGCCAGGTCGCCAGCAAGAAGGAGGCCCGCCCCGGCCCGCTGCCCACCCGGGCCGGCACCGTCAAGGTCGCCCCGTCGTCGGGTGCCCGCAGCGGCGGCGTGGGCACCCAGGCGATCAACGACAAGGTCGCCCTCCGGTCGCTGATCGTGGCCACCAACACGGCGGACTTCGGCGTAGCCACGCTCACCACCACCCTCGACCGGGTCGGCGCGAGCTACGACATCATCTACACCGCCAGCCAGACCCTCTCGGCGAGCACGCTCGTCGACTCCAACGGAGTCGGCAAGTACAACGCGATCCTGCTCACCAACAGCATGCTGATCTACGAGTCGGGCGGCAACTACCTGGAGGGCCTCAGCAGCACGGAGTGGACCACCCTCTGGGCCTACGAGCGCAACTTCCAGGTCCGGCAGGTGGCCCTCTACACCAGCTACGGCACCTGGCCGGAGGACTACTGCCTCAACTCCGCGGGTGAGACCGCGGTCGGCGACACCCCCCTGCCGGTCTCCCTGACCACCGCCGGCGCCGGGGTCTTCGACTACCTCAAGAGCACCGCCGAGATCCCGGTGACGCAGTCCTACGTCTACAAGACGTCGATCAAGAGCGGCTGCAACGCCGACGCCCTGCTGACCAACGGGTCCAACGTGCTGGCCGTCCGCACGACGTCGACCGACGGTCGGGAGCGCCTCGCCCTGACGTTCACCTCGAACCAGTACCTGCTCCACTCGGACCTGCTGGTCTACGGCCTGATCCGGTGGGCGACCAAGGGCCTGCACTTCGGTGAGCAGAAGCACCACCTCAACGTCGACATCGACGACTGGTTCAGCTTCTCGGACCACTACAAGGAAGACGGCACCGTCGAGTACAGCCCCGGCTTCCAGACCACCGGGCACGACGCGGTCAACCTCGACGCGAAGCAGACCGCGCTGCGCGCCGCGCACCCGCTGGCGTCCGGGTTCATCTTCAACATCCCCTACAACGGTGCCGAGATCGACCCGTTCGCCGGCAGCACGTGCAGCCCGAACGGCGACGCCACCACGCTGACCGCCACCACGAAGTGCCTCAAGAACAACTTCCGGTGGATCAACCACACCCTGACCCACCCCGCGCTGAACACCACCGACTACACCACCACCCACGACGAGATCAGCGCGAACCAGACCGCGGGCACCTCGATCGGGCTGAACCCGCCGGCCAGCGTGCTGAAGACCCCCGAGTACTCCGGCCTCGGGGTCTACAACAACTCCAGCGGCGTGCTCACCGACTACGGCCTCGCCGCGTCCAACCCGGACCTGATCGACGCGGCCGCCGACCTCGGCATCACCACGCTGGCCGGCAACATGTCGTTCGCCAGCCACGTGCCGGCGCACTTCAACGCGTCCACCGCGCACCCGCTGGACGCGAGCATCGCCGTGGTGCCGTGCTGGCCGACCAACATCGCCTACCACACCACCAACCAGGCCGAGGAGACGCACTTCTACAACGCGTTCTACGGCCCGAACGGCCACTTCCCCTACTGGCCCACCGACCGCACCTACGCCCAGCTCCTGGACTACGAGGCCTCGGTCGGCCTGCAGCACGTGACGTCCGGCTCGATCTACGCGCACACGTTCCACGTCGCCAACGTGCGTGACTACGGCTCGGGCAACAGCCTGGTCACCGACTGGGTGGGCGCGGTGCTGACCAAGTACAGCTCCTACTACTCGGTGCCGCTGCTGAACTCGGCGTGGACCGACATCGCCACCTACACCAGGGCGCGTACGGCCCACTTCGCCACGCTCGGCGCCGGAGCGTCGGCGATCTACGACCGGACCACCGGTGAGATCACGGTGACCTCGCCGGCCGCCGGCTCGCTCCAGCTCGGGGGCGTGGCCGCGACCACCACGGGTGCCGGCAGCTACGGCACCGACGTCACCGTCCCGGTGACGCTGGCGGCGAACACCCCGGTCACGTTCACCGCCGCGCCTCGCCTGTAGGGCGAGACGGCGACATCAGAACAGCAAAGGTAAACGGGAGCAATTGGTGAGGATCGCACTGGTCTCGGAGGGCACCTACCCGTACGCGATGGGTGGGGTGAGCATCTGGTGCGAACAGCTCATCCGGGGAATGCCGGACTACCGGTGGGAGGTCGTGGCGCTCACCGTGGACGGCACCGAGGAGCCGGTGTTCGACCGGCCGGCCAACCTCGACCGTGTGCACTCGATCCCGCTGTGGGGCGGCCGGCCGACAGGCCGCCGCCCCCGGCGGGGGGTGCTGGTCCCCGCCGGACGGCCCGGCACCGAGTTCATGCAGTCCTACGAGGTGTTTCTGCGGGCCCTGGTCACCCCCCTGGAGTCGACCCGTTCCCAGGCCGGTGCGGTCAACCGGAGCACCTTCCTGCTCGCCCTGCGCGGCATGTTCGAGTACGCCTCCGCCGGCGGTGACCTGGGCGCGGCCCTGCTGTCCAACGAGGCGCTGCGGATGATGCTGGAGGCCTGGCACACCCTGCGGGTCGAGGAGACCGGGCCGGCCCCCACCGTCGCCGACGCGTTGGAGGCGGCCTGGCTCATCTCGCACATGCTGCGGCCGTTGAGCGCGCCACCGGTACGCGCCGACATCGTGCACTCGTCGATGAACGGTCTGGCCACCCTCGTCGGGATGGCCGCCACCTGGACGTACGGCACCCCGTTGGTGCTCTCGGAGCACGGCATCTACCTGCGCGAACGCTACATCTCCTACCTGCACGACGACGCGCCGCACCCGGTCCGGGTGCTGGTGCTGAGCTTCTTCCGCTCGCTCGCCGGTGCGGCCTACCTGATCACCGGCGCACTCGCCCCGCACTCGCAGTACAACCGGCGCTGGCAGCTGCACAACGGCGCCGACCCCGAGCGGATGTGGACGATGTACAACGGCGTCGACCCGGACGAGTTCCCACCCGCGGCCGGCGAGCCGGACGTGCCGACCATCTCGTTCATGGGCCGGATCGACCCACTGAAGGACCTGCACACCCTGATCCGGGCGTTCGCGCTGGTACGGGCCGAGATCCCCGAGGCCCGGCTACGCATCTTCGGCGGTACGCCGGCCGCCAACAAGGTCTACCACGAGAGCTGCGAGGCGCTGATCGACGAACTCGGGCTGACCGGGCACGCGGTCCTGGAGGGCCGGGTCGGCAGCGCCGTCGAGGCGTACCACGCGGGCAGTCTGGTGGCGCTGACCAGCATCTCCGAGGGCTTCCCCTACACGGTGGTGGAGGCGATGGCGTGCGGCCGGCCGACGGTGTGCACCAACGTCGGCGGGGTCGCCGAGGCCGTCGGCGACACCGGTTTCGTGGTCGCGCCGCGCGACGTCACCGCGATCGCCGCCGCCTGCGTCACGATGCTCAACGACCGGGACCTGCGGCTGCGGCTGGGGGCGACGGCCCGGCAACGGGTGCTGGAGCGGTTCACCCTGCAAAGGTCGTTGCAGGCGTACCGCGACATCTACGAGCGGCTGGCCACGCCGCGGGGGGCGTCCCCCGCGCCGAAGCACCTGCGCGGTCAGGCCCAGGGTTTCGTCCGGGTGCCGAACCGGCCGACCCGCCCCGGGGTGGCATCGGTCGCCGCCCGCCCCGCCGCCGTGCCCACGGTCCGGCCCGAGGTGGCCCCCGCCGCCGCGACGCCCGTCGTCGCCCGGCCCGAGCCGACCCCGGTCACCGCCCGGCCCGAGGTGTCGCCGCTGGCCGGGCGGGTGCCCCGCCAGCGGGGGCCCGAGCAGTACTCGGCGGCGGCGTACCGGACCCGTCACGACCCGAACTCGGCCGCGCCGGAGCTGCCGCAGCCGGCCGGGCCGGGCCCGGACGACGACGAGACCACGACCGTCATCATGCGTACCACCGGTGGTCGCTGATGACCGAGGCCACCGACCCGGACGTCACCGATCCGTTGTTCCGCCCCGTCGCCACGATGACCACCGAGCCGGGGCCGGCCGAGAGCCCCGAGCGCACCATCCTGCTGCCCCGGATCTCCACCGACCCGGTGGACGACCTGGTCGAGCGGGTCCGGCCCCGGTTGACCCGCGCGGTGGACGCGCTGCAGGTCGCCGCCGCCCTGGAGGCGGACGGGCACACCGACCGGGCCGCCCAGGTCGAGTACGGCTACCGCGACGTCTTCGTCCTCGCCGCCGAGGTGTTCCGGCGGTTGGGCCCGGCCCCGGCGGTCGAGGAACAGCCGGCCGCCGCGCCGGGGGCCGGCCGGGACCGGCGGAGCGACCTGCGGACGATCTCCCACGGCCTGCTGTACGTGCTGCCGAGCGCCGCGTTCCCCGCCGTCCTGTCGGTGGTGGGACGGTCGGGGCTGGTGGCCGGGATGATCCTCGCCGGCACGGTCGGCTGGATCTGGTCGGGCGTGGTCGCCTACTCGGCGTTCCGCCTGCTCGGCCTGGGCCGGGCCCGTTCGGCCAGCCGGGTGCTGCGGATCGCCGCGCTGACCGCCGTGCTGCTCGGCCTGGCCGCCGGTGCCCTGATGCTGCCCTACGGCGGGCTGCCGCTGGCCGCGATGATGGTCTGCCAACTGGCCTACCAGCTGGCCAGCACCCTGCTGGTCTTCTACCGGCGGGAGGGGTGGCTGGCCGCCGCGCTGGTCCCGGCCGTCCTGGCCAGCGGGGTGTTCCTGGTCGCCGGTGGGGTGACGGCGCGGCGCTGGGCGGTGGGCGCGGCGGCCCTCGGCGTGCTGGCCGCGTTCGCCGCCGGGCTCTGGGCCACCCGGTCCGCCGCCCGGTCGACCGAGCCGGCCCCCCGCGACCCGCTCTGGCCGGCGTGGCCCGCCCTGCTCGGCGTCGCCGGGTACGGGCTCTGCTCGGCGGCGCTGCTCTTCCACGCGCAGGCGCCCTACCTGCTGGGTCAGTGGGACGTCGCGGCGTCGGCGGTGCCGCTGATCCTGTCCATGGGGTTCGTCGAGTGGCGGACCAGCCGGTTCTGGGCGAGCGGGGTCGCCCTGTCCCGGCGGGCCCGGTTCCCGCACGCCTTCGTCGTCGGGATCTGGCGCACCATCGGCCGGGAGTTCGCGGTGTGCCTCGCGGTGCCGGCGGTGTTCGGGGCGCTGCTGCTCGTCGCGCTCGACCGGGCCGGCGTGCTGTCCACCGCCGGGGTGGTGATGACGGCCGCCCACGTGGCTCTCGCCGGGGCGTACTACCTGGCGTTCCTGCTGGCCGGTCAGGGCCGGTACGGCTGGCTGTGCCTGTCGATGACGGTCGTGATCGTGCTGCACGTCGGCGGGGGTGCGCTGCTCGGCGTCGCCCCGCTGCTCGGGCAGGGCGGCGACCCGCTCACCGACACCTCGCTGCACCTGGTCAGCGTGCTGCTGCTCCAGGCGCTGTTCGCGCTCGGTCTGGTTCCGGTGATCGGGCAGGTTCGGCACTACCGATAGTCCACTTGAGACCTATGGGGAGGTCCGGTTGCACGCGGTGATCCTTGCCGGTGGCAAAGGGGTACGGCTACGGCCGTACACGACGACGCTGCCGAAGCCCCTGATGCCGATCGGGGACAGCCACTCGATCCTGCAGATCGTGCTCGACCAGCTCGCCTCGCGCGGGTTCACCTCGGTGACCCTGGCGATCAACCATCTCGGCCCGCTGATCCGGGCGTTCGTGGGCGACGGCAACCGGTGGGGGCTGGCCATCGACTACATCGAGGAGGACCGGCCGCTGTCCACGGTCGGCCCGCTGTTCGGCCTCAAGGACCGGCTGCCCGAGGAGTTCCTGGTGATGAACGGGGACGTCCTCACCGACCTGGACTACGGCGACCTGCTGCGCAGCCACCAGCTCTCCGGGGCGGGCCTGACCCTGGCGACCTCCGAACGGGTGCACCGGATCGACTTCGGCGTGCTCGACGTGGACGCCGGCCGGGTCGTCGGGTTCCGGGAGAAGCCGGCGCTGCGCTACCCGGTCAGCATGGGCGTGTACGGGATGTCGCGGCGGACCCTGGAGCCCTACCCGGCCGGGTTGGCCCTCGGCTTCGACCAGCTCGTGCTGGACCTGCTCGCCGGCGGCGACCCGCCGATGACGTACCCGTTCGACGGGTTCTGGCTGGACATCGGGCGGCCGGAGGACTACGACGAGGCGAACCGGTCGTTCCACCAGCTCAAGCCGATCCTGTTGCCGGCCGGGGCCACCCCGGTGGAGGCGGGCGTCGGCGAGCCGGTGGGGGCCGTCGGCGAACCGCTGGCCGCCGACCTGACGGGCGTGGTGGGCGCCGGGGAGCTGACGTGACCCGGGTGCTGCTGTTCGGGGCGTCCGGGTTCATCGGGGGGCACGCCCGTGACGCGCTGACGGCGGACCCCCGGGTGACCGAGGTGGTCTGCCCGGGGCGGGCGACCCACGACCTGCTCGACGGCACGCCGGACGCGCTGGCCGGGCTGCTGCGGGAGGTCGCCCCGGACGCGGTGGTCAACTGCGTGGGGGCGCTCACCGGCTCCGCCGGGCAACTGGTCACGGCGAACACGCTGGTCGCGGCGAAACTGCTGGAGGCGACCGCCGCCGCGGCACCACGGGCCCGGCTGGTCCGGCTCGGTTCGGCAGGCGAGTACGGGCCGGTGCCGGACCGGGTGCCGGTCACCGAGGACTCCCCCGCCCGGCCGGTCAGCGCGTACGGCGTCAGCCACCTGGCCGGCACCCGGCTGTTCCAGCTCGCCGGGGAGGCCGGCGAGGTCGACGCGGTCTCGCTGCGGGTGTTCAACCCGATCGGCCCCGGCATGTCGCAGGAGAACCTGCTCGGTCGGGCGGCGGCCCGGCTGCGGGCCGCCCTGGACGACGGGGCCACCGAGATCACCCTGGGGCCGCTGTCGGCGTACCGGGACTTCGTCGACGTGAGGGACCTGGCCGCGCTGGTCGTCGCGGCGGTCCTCGCGCCGACGCTGCGGCACCGGGTCGTCAACGCCGGCAGCGGCCGGGCCGTCACCGCCCGGGAGGCGGTCGCCCTGCTGGCCGACGCGGCGGGCTACCGGGGCCGGGTCCGCGAGGCAGGTGCCGGGCCGCAGCGCTCGCAGGCGGTCGACTGGATCCAGGCCGACATCGGCCGGGCCGCCGAGCTGGGCTGGTCGCCGGTGCGTGACCTGGCCACCTCGATCAAGGACATCTGGGCCGTCGGCGACGCGCGGTGAGCCGGCGGACCGCTCCCCCTTCACGACACACCCGCACACGAGAGGACAGCAGATGAGCATGAAGATCGGGGTCGTGGGCCTGGGCTACGTGGGGCTCACCCTCACCGCCGCCCTCGCCGACAAGGGCTTCACGGTGTACGGCGCCGACGTGTCACCGGCGGTGCTGGACGCGCTGTCGCACGGCCGGCCGCACATCTTCGAGCCGGGCATCGAGGACGTCTTCGCCGCCCACCTCGGCACCCGCATCCACGTCGCCGCCGACCTGCCGAAGGACACCGTCGACGTGGCGGTGATCAGCGTGTCGACGCCGGTGGACAACATGACCCACCGGCCCAACCTGGCGAACCTGGCCGCCGCCGCCCGGGTGGTGGCGGCGAGCTGCCGGCCGGACACGCTGGTGGTGGTCCGCAGCACGGTCCCGGTGGGCACCAGCCGTCGGGTGGTGCTGCCGGAACTCCAGGCCGCCTGGGGTGAGCGGGTGAAGCTGGTGATGGCCCCGGAGCGCACCATCCAGGGGCAGGCGCTGCGGGAACTGGTGGAGCTGCCGCAGGTGATCGGGGGTCTGGACGACGACAGCCTGGTCGCCGCGACCGACTTCTTCAACGGGCTGGTCCGCACCATCGTCCCGGTCTCCAGCCTGGAGGCCGCCGAGTTGGTGAAGCTGTCCAACAACTGCCACACCGACCTGATCTACGCGTTCGGCAACGAGATCGCGCTGGTCGCCGAGCGGCACGGCCTCGACCCGCTGGAGGTGATCCGGGCGGCCAACGTCGACTACCCGCGCCCCGATCTCGCCAAGCCCGGGTACGTGGGCGGCGGCTGCCTCTCCAAGGACCCGTACATCATGATCGACAGCGCGGGTGACCGCCGGCCGTTCCTCGTCGGCAAGGCCCGCCAGCTCAACGAGTACCTGCCGATCCACGTCGGCGAGACGGTGGTGCGGATGCTCGTCGAGGCGCGCGGGCGCAGCCTCGGCGCCCGGCTGGCGGTGCTCGGGTGGGCGTACAAGGGCTGGCCGGCGACCGACGACATGCGCGGCACGCCGATCGAGCCGATGATGCGGGTGTTCTCCGCCGCCGGGGTCACCGTCCTCGGTCACGACCCGATGGTCACCGACGACGTGATCCGCCAGTACGGCGGCGAACCGGTCAGCCTGGACAAGGCGTTCACCGAGGCGGACGCCGTCCTGATCATCAACGACCACCCGGACTACCGGGCGTTGCGGGTGCCGGAGGTGCTCGGCGCGACGCCACCGGCGTTCGTCTACGACTCGTGGCGGGTGCTCGACGCGGACGCGGTGCTGGCCGCCGGGGTCCGCTACGCCGGGCTCGGCTACCTGCCGCCCGCCCCCGCCGAGGCGGCCGGCGCGGACGCGGCGACCGTCGCCGCCGGTGCGGGCGCGTCGAACACCGCGGCGGTGTCGGCGTGAGGGCGCTGCTGCTCGGCGGGGCCGGCTTCATCGGCCTGCACCTGGCCCGGCGGCTCGTCGCCGACGGGCACCGGGTGACGATCGTGGACGACTTCTCCCGGGGCCGCGACGACGCCGACCTCGACCGGCTGCGCGCCGACCCGGCCGTGCAGGTGGTCTCCGGCGATCTGACCGACCCGGCCACCTGGGCGGCGCTGCCGACCGGCTGGGACCAGATCTACCTGCTCGCCGCCGTCGTCGGCGTGCGCAACGTGGAGCAGGACCCGGCCCGGGTGATCCGGGTCAACACCCTGTCGGCGCTGCACCTGCTCGACTGGGTGGCCCCGGGCGAGCGGGTCTTCTTCGCCTCCACCAGCGAGGTCTACGCCGGGGGCGTGACCGCCGGGGTGGTGCCGGTGCCGACGGACGAGACCGTGCCGCCGATGATCTCCGACATCGCCGCGCCCCGGTTCGCGTACGCGGCCAGCAAGCTGCTGGGCGAGGCCGCCTTCCTGCACACGGCGCGGGCCCGGGGGTTCGAGACCGTGGTGGGCCGGTTCCACAACGTGTACGGCCCCCGGATGGGCGCCGACCACGTCATTCCGGAGATGTCGCTGCGCGCCCTGCGTGGGGCCGACCCGTTCCCCGTCCCGGGGGCCGACCAGTTCCGGGCGTTCTGCCACGTCGACGACGCGGTCGAGGCGATGGTGCGGCTGATGGCGGCACCGGCGGCCGCCGGGCAGATCGTGCACATCGGCAACGACCGCGAGGAGACCAACATCGGCGACCTGGCGAAGCTGGTGCTGCGGGTGGCCGGGGTCAGCCCCGCCATCGCACCCGGGAACGCGCCGCCGGGATCGGTCGCCCGCCGCTGCCCGGACCTGTCCCGGCTGCGTGAGCTGACCGGCTACGAGCCGGGCGTCAGCCTGGAGGAGGGGGTCCGCAGCACGTTCGCCTGGTACCGGGAACACGGGTGGACGTGATGAGCCGACGCCCCATCTGCTTCTACTACGGCGACGGCCGCCTGCCCGAACTGACCCGCTACGTACGGGTGGTGCTGCAACCGGACTTCTACCGTCCGGCCGAGCTGCGCTACCTCGCGGCGCAGGACGTGCAGACCCTCGGCTACCTGTCGCTGTCGGAGGACCAGGGGCCGCCCGCGCCCTGGCAGCGGCAGGAACGCAACCCGGACTGGGGTGGTGCGTTCGTCCACGTCGACCATCCCGGGTGGGTGTCGCACGTGGTGGGGCAGGCGAAGCAGGCGATCGCGCAGGGCTTCGCCGGGCTGTTCCTGGACACGCTCAACGTCGAGCTGACCTTCCCGGAGGACGTGCCGCACCTGCTGACCCTGGTCGCCGCGATCCGGGAGGAGGCGGAGCCGGCGTACCTGCTGGCGAACCGGGGCTTCGGCATGCTGCCCCGGCTGGCCGAGATCGTCGACGGGATCGTCTTCGAGTCGTTCTCAGCCCGGTGGACCGACCATGGCTACGCGCCGTGGCCGCCCGACGTGCTGGAGTTCCACGCCCAGATCGCCGAGCAGTTGCTCCAGCTGGAGCTGGACCTGTACAGCCTCGACTATGCCGACAGTCAGGGCCTGACCGATTTCGCCGAGCGCCGGGCCCGGCAGTTCGGGCTCCAGTCCTCGGTCAGTGACCGCGCCCTGTCGCGTACCTGACCGCCTCACCCGGGGCGGGACCGCTGCGGTCCCGCCCCGCCCGGTACCCCCGCCCCCACCGTTCCGGGACCGGACCGCGCGTCGGCACCACGCGCGTGCGGCACCCGCCCGGCGGGGGCGGGGTTCCGGCGGAGCCGGTCGGGTGGGTCAGGCCGCGGCGGCGTCGAGCGCCGGGGCCAGCGGCAGCAGCGCGGCCCGGACGAGGTCCGGCAGCGGCGCGGACGGCACCACGAACCCGGCCATCGACGGCACCTCGCCCGTGCCGTGCAGCCACTGCCGCAGGGCCAGCCGGGCGGCCGCGCCGACCGCGGCGGCGAGCACCTGGGCGGCCAGCGGTCCGACGCCGGGACAGCGGGTGGTGACCGCCCCGGCCAGGGGTTCCTCGAACGTGGTGACGGCCTCGACGTAGCAGGCGCGCAGCGTGGGGCTGGCGGCGATCATCAGCAGCGCGGCGGGCGGCTGGTCGCCGGGGTCGGCGTACAGGCCCACGACGGCGTCGACGACCGCGTCGGCGAGGCCGACCCCGGGTGGCCGGGCGAGCACCGCCGCCGCGACGCCGGCCGCGCGGTCGGCGGCGACCCCGGCGACGATGGCCTGCTCCCGGCTCGGGAAGTAGTTGTTGTAGGTCCGGGTCGACACGCCCGCCGCCTGGGCGATCTCCTCGACGCGGACGTTGTCCGGCCCCCGTTCCAGCGCGAGGCGCAGCGCCGCCGCCTGCAGGGCCTCCCGGGTGGCCCGCTTCTTGCGTTCCCGCAGCGTCGATGGACCGGTCACGGTGCCACTGTCGCACACACGATACGTGCGCGCAAAATTGCGTGCACGCAAAATTATGCTACGGTCCCTCCGGAAACCGGGAGCACCACGACCGAAAGGGACCGACATGCGCGCCAAGGGCATGGCCTACGACACCGGCTTCGTCACCGACGGCGTCACCTCGGTGCCGCACTGGGACCCCGAGGTGGTCCGGCGGGAGCTGGCCATCATCCGGGACGACCTGCACTGCACCGCCGTCCACCTGGTCGGCGGCGATCCCGGGCGGCTGGAGTCCGCCGCCCGGATCGCCGCCGGACTCGGCCTGGAGGTCTGGTTCTCGCCGTACCCCCTGGAGCTGGAACCGGACCTGATCCGCGCCCTGTTCCTCGACTGCGCCGAGCGGGCCGAGCGGCTCCGCGCGGCGGGAGCCGAGATCGTGTTCGTCGCCGGCGCCGAGCTGAGCATCATGAACCGCGGGTTCATCGAGGGGGAGCGCCTCGCGGACCGCCTCGACCACCTGTTCACCGACCCGGACGGCCGGGCCGGGCGCATCGCCGGGGTCCGCACCCGCCTCGATGCGTTCCTGCGCGCCACCGTGGCGGCGGTCCGCGAACGCTTCCACGGGAGGGTCACCTACGCCGCGATCCCGTTCGAGGGCGTCGACTGGGACCTGTTCGACGTGGTGACCGTCGAGCTGATCCGCTCCGCCGAGGTCGCCGACCAGTTCCGCGACGGCGTACGCCGGCTCGTCGACCAGCCCAAGCCGGTCGCCGTCACCGGCTTCGGCACCGCGACCTGGCGCGGCGCGGGCGACGTCGCGCCACGCAGCATGGAGATCATCGAGTACGGCCCGGACGGCAGGCCCCACCGGCTGAACGGAGCGTACGAGCGCGACGAGCAGGGCCAGGCCGCCTACCTGGGAGAACTGCTCGACATCTTCGACAGCGAGGGGGTCGACAGCGCCTTTGTCCACCTGTTCGCGCTGCCCAGCCTCCCGCACCGGCCGGACGGAGACCCGCGCGACGACCTCGACCTCGCCAGCCCCGGGATCGTCAAGGTGCTCGACGGGCGCACCGGTACGACGTACCCCGGCCTGCCCTGGGAACCGAAGGCAGCGTTCGCCGCGGTCGCCGCGCACTACGCGCGCTGATCCGCCCGGCCGGGCGGACGGCGTCGCCCCTCAGCGCAGCCGCAGCCCCGCGACGAGGAGCCCGACCATCCGGCGGGCGTCGTAGTAGGGGGCGCGGCCGGCGCAGAGGTTGCCGACGGCGAACAGCAGTTCCCGGGGATCGGTGCCGGGGCGGATCTCGCCGGCCGCGGCGGCGGCGTCGAGCAGGCGGGCGCAGGCGGGGACGAGGTGGTCGAGGAAGTACCCGTGCAGCGCCTCGAAGGCGGCGGCGTCCGAGTTCATCGCCCCGGCGAGGCCGTGCTTGGTGACCAGGAAGTCGACGAACTGGTCGATCCAGGCGGTCAGGGCGGCGTGCGGCGAGTGGCAGTCGACGAGCAGGGCCGGCGCGGCCTCGGCGCACGCCTGCACCTGGTGCCGGTAGACCCCGACGATCAGGTCGGCCCGGGTCGGGAAGTGGCGGTAGATGGTGCCGACGCCGACGCCGGCCCGCGCGGCGATGTCACGTACCGGCACGTCGACACCGGCGGCGAGGAAGGCCGCGGCGGCCGCCTCGAGCAGGGTCGCCTCGTTGCGCCGGGCGTCGGCCCGCTTCCGGGGCGCGTCGGCGCGTCCGGGTGGGGTGGGCGACCCCGGTCCACCGTCGGCCATGCGTCGTCACCTCCGGGCACCCTTGGCAAACGGAACAGCGTTCCGTATAGTTCAGAGCGGAACACGGTTCCACTTGCACCATGATGCCAGAGCCGGACGGCCGGCGGCCAGCCGCGCCCCGTCCCCTCCCCACCAGTCCACGGCGCGTCCACACGCGCCGTGGTTCCCGGCGGCACCGACCGTCCGCCACCCCGTCACCCCGTCACCCCGTCACCCGTGGAGGAAACCCTCATGCAGTACCGCACCCTCGGCCGCACCGGCGTGCAGGTCAGCACCCTCGTACTCGGCGCGATGAACTTCGGTGCCATCGGCCGCACCGGCCAGGCCGAGGCCACCGCGATCATCGACGCCGCCCTGGAGGGCGGGATCAACCTGATCGACACCGCCGACCGCTACAGCCAGGGCGAGTCGGAGGAACTGGTCGGCCGGGCCATCGCCGGCCGCCGCGACGACATCGTGCTGGCCACCAAGGCAGCCATGCCGATGGGCGACGAACGCAACCACCGGGGCACCTCCCGCCGCTGGCTGCACACCGCGCTCGACGGCAGCCTGCGCCGGCTCGGCGTCGACCACATCGACCTCTACCAGATCCACCGCTGGGACCCGACGACCAGCGACGAGGAGACGCTGTCCGCGCTCACCGACCTCCAGCGGGCCGGCAAGATCCGCTACTTCGGCTGCTCGACGTTCCCCGCGTACCGGCTCGTGCAGGCCGAGTGGGCCGCCCGGGAACACCACCTGGGCCGGTACGTCACCGAACAGCCCAGCTACTCGATCCTGCAACGCGGCATCGAGACCCACGTCCTGCCCGTCACCGCGCAGTACGGCATGGGCGTGCTCGCCTGGAGCCCGCTGGCCTCCGGGTGGCTGTCGGGCGCGGTCCGGGCGGGCCAGGAGATCACCACCCACCGCGCCGACGTCCTGCCCGAGCGCTTCGACCTCACCATCGCCGGCAACCGGGCCCGGCTCGACGCGGTCGAGCAGCTGACCAAGGTCGCCGAGGAGGCCGGGCTCACCCTGATCCAGCTCGCGCTCGGCTTCGTCACCGCGCACCCCGCCGTGACCAGCGCGATCATCGGCCCGCGTACGCCGGAGCACCTGCGCAGCCAACTCGCCGCCGCCGACACCGTGCTCACCGCCGACGTGCTCGACGCCATCGACGCGATCGTCGCCCCCGGCGTCGACCTCGCCCCCGGCGAGAAGCACGACACCCCGCCGGCCCTACTCGACCCGGCGCTGCGCCGCCGCTGAGCGCCGGATCAGGAAGGACGGCATATGCCGCACCCCACCCCCCTCCGCATCGGGATCATGACCGCACCGATGCAGGTCCACTACCACGACGTGCTGCGGGTCTGGCGCGAGGCGGACGACATCCCCGAGATCGCGCACGCCTGGCTCTTCGACCACCTGATGCCGATCGGCGGCGACCCCGACGGGCCGGCGTACGAGGGCTGGACGCTGCTCTCCGCCCTCGCCGCCCAGACCCGCCGGCTGCGCCTCGGCCTGCTCGTCACCAGCAACCGGTTCCGGCCCCCGGCGATGCTCGCCAAGATCGCCACGACCGTCGACATCGTCTCCGGCGGACGGCTCGACTTCGGCATCGGCGCCGGCTCCCGCCCCGGTCACCCGGCGGCCCGCCGCGAGTACACCGCCCACGGCCTGCCCTACCACGACTTCAGCCACTCGGTGCAGAGCCTCGCCGAGGCGTGCACGGCCATCAGGCGGCTGTGGACCGAGGACGCGCCGTTCGACTTCCACGGCGAGCACGTGCGGTTGACCGGGGCCTACGGTAATCCGAAGCCGGTGCAGCGGCCGTACCCGCCGATCGTCATCGGCGGACGCTCGTCGGCCCTGCTGCGGGTCGTCGCCGAGCACGCCGACGTGTGGAACGTCCCCGGCGGTGGGGACATCGGGGACGTGGCCGCCCGCAGCGCGCTGCTGGACCGCTACTGCGCCGAGATCGGCCGCGATCCCGCCGCGATCACCCGCTCGATCCACCTGCCGGTCTCCTACGACCGGCCCGAGGAGACCCGGGCCGCGATCGGCGCGGCGACCGCCGCCGGGTTCGGGCACGTGATCCTGGGGTTGACGCCGCCCTATCCCGTCGGCGTCGCCCGCTGGATCACCGACGAACTCATCACCCCGTCGGTGTAGCCGGGACGATGCCTCCGGTTCCTGCGCATCCGGCTCAGCCGGCCCGGGCGTCCGTCCAGCACCGGCCACCCGGAGGTGGCCCGGGCACGTCCGGGCCGGACCGACGTCGGCTCACGCAGACAGGGCCGGATCGTTCGCGTCGATCGTCAGCTGCCAGAACACCACAGCCCCACCCTGACCGCGCGGCGTCCGACGTCCCGGGGCGCGACCGACGGCGGCCGGTCGCAGCGCTGACGTCGCCGCGCGGTCACCGGGTCGACGGCACCGCTCCCGACCGGCCGGCCCGTCCGGAGCGCTTGAGCAGCACCGCGCCCCCGGCGACGAGGACGACACCCAGGACCATCCCGACGACGTTGCCCTGGGTCAGCGAGGCCAGCGCACCCAGCACGCCCACCACGACCAGCAGCACACCGAGAACCCGCAGCAGCAGACCACCGGCGGTCTTCATCTGTCCGTTCGCCATACCAACCCTGTTCCCCGCCCGTACCGTCCACAAACGACCGACGGTGGACCGCCCGGGCCACCTACCGTGCGGTGGACTCCTCGGGGAGGAGTCGACCGCTGGATCACCGACGAGCCCGTCACCCCGTCGCGGTGGTCGGATCGCAACCTCAGGGACGAGATCCGGGTTCCTCCGCATACGGCTCGGGTGGGCCGGGGGCCAGGGTGGACGGGTAGCCACAACCTGGGAGGTCCGCCGTGTTCCGTCGTACCGTGACCGTCGTCGTCGCCCTGCTCACCGTCCTCGCCGGTCTCCCGGCGGTCGCCCAGGCGCGTCCCGGGCCACCGCCGGGCCTCACCTGGGGTGAATGTCCCGACGATCTGCCCGACGTCCCACCCGACCCGCGCGTGCGGTGCGCCCCGCTGCGCCTGCCGGTGGACTGGGCCAGACCGGACGGCCCCACGTTCACGCTCGTCGTGGCCCGTCGGACCGCCCGAGTGGCGGAGCAGCGGGTGGGCACGCTGGTGTTCGGGCCGGGCGGCCCCGGGGACTCGGGGTTGGAACGCATCCGCCGGGGGGACCGATTCAGCGACGAGCTGCTGGACCGGTTCGACCTGGTCAGCTTCGATCCGCGTACGGTGGCCCGCAGCGCCGCCCCGGTCTGCACGCCCGACCCGGAGCTGCGCAGGCCACCCGTCGTGCTGACCGGCCAGGCCGACTTCGACGCCACGGTGGCCTACAACCGGGCGCTGTGGAACCGGTGTCGCCCGACCAGCCCGGTGTTCGGGCACGCCGACACGCTCAGCACCGTGCACGACCTGGAGGCGCTGCGGCGTGCGCTGGGTGAGCGGCGGTTGACCTTCCACGGCAGCTCGTACGGCACGCTGCTGGGCCAGCAGTACGCCGAACGGTATCCCGACCGGGTACGGGCCGTGGTGCTGGAGGGCGTGTTCGACCACAGCCTGGACGTGCGGTCCTTCGTCCGTACCCAGGCGGCGGCGCTCCAGGACGCCTTCGACGAGTTCGTCACCTGGTGCGACAGCTCACCCGGGTGCGTGCTGCACGGCCGGGACGTCCGGGCGGTCTGGGCCGCGGTGCTGGCTCGCGCCGACAACGACGGGTACGCCCCGCGCACCGCCTTCGACGTCACCGCCGTGGCCCTCGGGATGCTCGCCGGCCCCCGCTTCCCACAGCTTGCCGAGGCCATTCGGGACATGGCCGCCGGCATGCCGCCGCCCGAGGTGAAACTCCCGGTGGCCGTGGCGGTCTTCTGCGCGGACTGGCCGGCCACCGTCCGCGACCACCACGAGTACGCGGCCCTGCTCCGGGCAGCCAGGGCGGTCGCACCGGACGTCCGCTACGGTGCCGGTCTGCTGGCCGTGCACACCTGTCTGGGCTGGCAGTCCCCGGTCCGGAATCCACCGCACGAGCTACGGGTGCGCACCCGCACGCCGTTGCTGCTGCTCAACGCCCGGCACGACCCCCGCACCGGCTACGCCTGGGCCACCAACGTCGCCCGACAGCTGGGCCGGCACGGACGCCTGGTCACCTACGAGGGCTCGGGCCACGGCACCTACCTGCGCAACGCGTGCACGGTCGCCGTGGTCGACAGGTACCTCGTCGACCTGACCCTGCCCGCTGCCGACGCCCGCTGCCCCGCAGGGTGAACCGTTCCGTCAGCGACCCACCGGGGTCCGGCCCGCGCCGTCGGCGGTCACCTACCGGACGGGCTGGGTGGTCAGGGGGAAGGTGACGCCGGTCAGCTCCTCGGAAACCGTCCACAACCGACGGGCGACGGCACCTTCGCGGGCGTTCCTGGAGCGGCCGACGAGCTTCGGCGCGCCACGCCCCTCGAAAAGGCCGTCCGGCCCGGCGTAGCTGCCGCCCGGAACGTCGGCGACCGCCGCGTAGAGGGTGGGCGACGCGCCGTCGGCGTCGCTCTGCGCGAGCCGGTTGACCAGGGCCGTCTGGAGCCGGTTCCACCAGGAGCGGTCGCCGTCGAGGTGCCCGAGCAGGTTGGTGGCGGCCAGGCCGGGATGGGCGGCGGTCGCCAGCACCGGCGAGCCGGCCTCGGTGAGCCGGCGGTGCAGTTCGGCGGTGAACAGCAGGTTCGCCAGCTTCGACTGGGCGTACGCGGGGAACGCCCGGTAGGGGCGGCGCTCCCAGTTCAGGTCGGCGAAGTCGATCTTCCCGGCCCGGTGCGCGCCGGAGGCGACGGTGACCACCCGCCCCCGGATCTGCGGCAGCAGCAGGTTGGTGAGCGCGAAGTGCCCGAGGTGGTTGGTGCCGAACTGGAGCTCGAACCCGTCGGCGGTACGGGTCGGCGGCGGGATCATCACGCCGGCGTTGTTGACCAGCAGGTCGATCGGCCCGGTCCAGCCCTCGGCGAACGCGCGGACGGAGGCGAGGTCGGCCAGGTCGAGCCGGCGTACCTCGACGTCGCCGGTCATGCCCGCGGCGGCGGCGGCGCCCTTGGCGGGGTCGCGGACGGCGAGCACGACCCGGGCACCCCGGGCGGCGAGCGCCGTGGCGGCGACCCGGCCGATGCCGCTGTTCGCGCCGGTCACGATGACGGTACGGCCGGTCTGGGCGGGGATCTGGGCGGTCGTGAATGTTGTCATGGGAAACAATGTATACGGCGACAACAATGTCGGCAACGGCGACATTTTTCCGGCTACCATGACCCCCGTGCCCGCGTACCACCACGGAAACCTGCGGTCGACGCTGCTCGCCGCCGCCGAGCGCAGCCTGCGCCAACACGGCGCGGGCCAGCTCTCGCTGCGCGAACTGGCCCGGGAGGCGGGCGTCAGCCACGCCGCGCCGCGCCGGCACTTCGCCGACCGGCAGGCGCTGCTGGACGCCCTCGCCGAGGCCGGGTTCGCCCGGCTGCACGCCGAGCTGCGCACCGCGCTCGCCGCCGCGGGTACGGACTTCGGGTCACGCCTGCACGCCATGGCCGCCGCCTACCTGCGGTTCGCCACCGAGGACGCCGCCCTGCTGGAGCTGATGTTCACCGGCAAGCACCGCGAGGGGGCCGAGCACCTCGTCGCGGCCGCCGCCGGACCGTTCGGGCTGATGCACGACCTGATCGTCGAGGGGCAGGCCCGGGGGGTGCTGGAACCCGGCTCCCCGGACCGCGCCGGCATCGTGCTGTTCGCCACGTTGCAGGGCATCGCCACGCTGGTCAACGGCAACCTGGTCGCGCCCGGGCTGCTCGACGGGATCACCCGCACGGCGGTCGACCAGTTCCTCCGGGGGTCCCGCCCCCGGTGATCGCCGGACGATGTCGGGGGTCGGTCGTAGGCTCGGCGTCATGCCGAGGACGCACACGCTCACCCTGCCGGGAGTGGAACTGGTCTACGACGTTCGCGGCCCGCTCCCCCCGGCGGACGGGCGTCCCGCCCTGGTCATGATCGGCCAGCCGATGACGGCCGACGGCTTCGACGCGCTCGCCGCCCAGTTCGCCGACCGCACGGTCGTCACCTACGACCCGCGCGGCCTGGGTCGCAGCGTCCGCACCGACGGCCGGTCCGACCACACGCCCCAGCAGCAGGCCGACGACCTGCACCACCTGATCGGGGCGCTCGACGCCGGTCCGGTCGACATGTTCGCCAGCAGCGGCGGGGCGGTGACCGCCCTCGCCCTGGTCGCGGCCCACCCCAACGACGTCGTCACGCTGGTGGCGCACGAGCCGCCCGTCAACGCCGTGCTGCCCGACGCCGCCGCCGCCGAGCGCGCGCGGGCCGCCTTCCACGAGGCGTACCAGGCGAGGGGCGCCGGCGCGGGGATGGCCGCGTTCATCGTGATGACGTCGTGGCAGGGCGAGTTCACCGACGCCTACTTCGCCCGGCCCGAGCCCGATCCGGCGACGTTCGGCCTGCCGACCGACGACGACGGCAGCCGTGACGATCCGCTGCTGTCGAAGAACTCGTGGCCGGTCACCGACTACCGCCCCGACGCGGCGGCACTCACCGCCGCACCGACCCGGATCGTCATCGCGGTCGGCGAGGAGTCGGCCGGGACGTACACCGCCCGGACCGCCGTCGGCACCGCCCACCTGCTCGGCCAGGAGGCCACCGTGTTCCCCAGCCACCACGGCGGTTTCCTCGGCGGTCACGCCGGCTACGCCGGCAAGCCCCGGGAGTTCGCCGCGAAGCTCCGTGAGGTGCTGGCCACCCCCTGACCGACCGACGGCGACGCGCCGGCCGGTGGGCCGAAACAGCGGTCAGCGGGGGCCCGGTGAACAACGGCGCAGGAGCGGTATCCCCTGGTCGGGATACCGCCACATCAGCTCCGGTGAGTCGATCATCCGGGGCGCAGGTGGTCAGTACCGGTGCAGCGCCGTGCGGATCAGCCGGTTGACCAGCTTGGGGTACTCCAGGCCGCTGGCCGCCCACATCCGGGGGAACATCGACGTCGGGGTGAACCCGGGCATCGTGTTGATCTCGTTGAGGTAGACGTCCAGTTCGGGGGTGACGAAGAAGTCGACCCGGGCCAGGCCGGAGCAGTCCAGCGCGGTGAAGGCGCGGGTGGCGTACTCCTGGACCTGGTGGGTGACCCGGTCGGGCAGGACGGCGGGGACGTCGTACTCGCAGACCTCGTCGGCGAAGAGGTACTTGGCCTCGAAGTCGTACCACTCGCGGTCGCCGACCATCCGGACCTCGGCCAGCACGGACGCCTCGGGCGCCCCGCCGGCCTCGCCCTCCAGCACGCCACACTCGATCTCCCGGCCGACGACCGCGGCCTCGACGAGCACCTTGGTGTCGATCTCCCGGGCGACGGCGACCGCGTCGTCGAGCCGCGCCCAGTCGTCGACCCGGGTGATGCCGAACGACGACCCGGCCCGGGACGGCTTCACGAAGACCGGCAGGCCCAGCCGCTGCTTGTCGGCCTCGCTGAGGGTCATCCCGTTGCGCAGCACCGCGTACGGGCCGACCGGGATGCCCTCGGCGGCGCAGAGCTTCTTGGTGAACTCCTTGTCCATCGCGGCGGCGGAGGCGAAGACGTTCGCGCCGACGTACGGGATGTCGGCCATCTCCAGCATGCCCTGGATGGTGCCGTCCTCGCCGTACGCGCCGTGCAGCACCGGGAAGACCACGTCCACGTCGGCGAGCGCGCGGGGGCCCTCGGTCGGGTCGAGCACCAGCAGACCGCCGGCGGTGGGGTCGGTCCGCAGCACCACCTCGGCCCCGGCCCCGGCGGTGACCTCCGGGAGCCGGCGCGCCCGGATCGCCAGCTCGCCCGGGTCCCCGCTGGTCAGCACCCACTGGCCCTGCCGGGTGATGCCGACCGGCACCACGTCGTACTCGTCGGGGTCGAGCGCGCCGAGCACGCTGCCCGCGCTGACGCAGGAGATGCCGTGCTCGGGGCTGCGTCCGCCGAACACGATCGCCACGCGGGTCTTGCCTGGGGTGGTCACTCGGGTCACCTCTCGGTACGCGACTGCGGAGCCGTCAGTTGCGCTCACCCGACTGACCTTACTGTGGGTTGCGGCGGACCGATGGTGATACCCGGCAGGAAGCGAGCGACCCTCGCAAACGGTCATCCAACCCGATACGTTACGTGACGATCAGGGCCGGTGGGGGTGGTGGCCACGCCCCCGCCCGACCGCGATCACCTTCACCCGCTGCCGCCCGGCCCGGACCATGCCCAGGGCCATGAACGCCCCGGCTATCCGGTCGGCGGCCTCCCGGCTGCTGGCGCCGACCACCTGCCGCCGACGCTCGGGCCGGGCCCGCTCGTCGCGGGTGGACGTCTCCACCGGCCGGACGTCACTGAGCACCACCAGGAACCGCGTCATCGCCGTCACCAGACCCCTCACCGCTGGAAGTCCTTTCTCGACGCATGCGGCGGCGGGCCGGGTCGATAGCGGACCGGGGGGGAAAACCCAAAGACCCGCGCCCAAAACCCACCCCGAACACACCACACCCCGCGCCACCCAAAACCGTGGTGT
>NZ_JBMDWU010000568.1:0-4613 GCF_048594385.1 Micromonospora sp.
CAGCCCACGGGCCTGGGGGGGGGTGACCGCCGCCGCCGCCGGGGGCCGCTTCGCGCCGCCGAACGTGGGGCTCGCCCCGGCCCCCGCCGCGCCCGCCGCGGCCGGCCCGCCGCTGCGGGCCGAGTCGGTGGCGGCGCTGAAGACGATGATGCGCGAGGTGGTCACCGCCGGCACCGCCAAGGCGCTGGCCGACGTGCCGGGTGGCCCGGTGTACGGCAAGACCGGCACCGCCGAGTACGACGACGACCCGGCGCACACCCACGCCTGGTTCGTCGGGTGGCGGGGCGACGTCGCGTTCGCCGTCTTCGTCGAGCAGGGCGGATCGAGTACGGCCAGCGCCGTCCCGATCGCCGAACGCTTCCTCCGCGCCCTCCGCTGACGCCTCTCCCCCACCCGATTCCCTGCCTCGGCCCCTCGGGCCCGGTCTCGCGCTCGACGGGGGCGACGTAGCGGCATCCGGGTCGCGGGACAACGCCACATCGGCCCCGTTGCCGGGTCAGGCGGGCCGGGTCAGGCGGGCCGGGGCTCGGTCAGGCGACCGGCTCCTCGGCGCGGCCCGGCGCGTCGGCCGGGTCGGGGTCGGCGGGGTACGGCTGGGGTGGCAGCAGTCGGGGCGCGACGGCGTCCGGGGCGACGACCGGGGCCAGCCCGGCGACGACCGTGTTGACGATCTCGGCGGCGTACGCGCCGTCCGGGTCGTAGTCGGGGTCGAAGACGGTCAGCTCGACGCCGAGGCAGTGCGGGGTGTCCACCAGCCCGGCGAGCAGGATCTCCAGCTCGGCGAAGGCGATCCCGCCCGGGTCGGGGGCGTCCACGGCCGGCATCACCGCCGGGTCGAGCACGTCCACGTCGATGTGCACCCAGTAGCCGGCGCAGTCGGCCAACTGCTCGTGCGCCCACTGTGCGCTGCGGGCGGCCCCCTCGGCGCGCAGGGCCGGCACCGGCCGGGTGATGATCCCGGCGGCCTGGAGGTCGAGCCGGTACTCGTCCTGCGCCCGGATGCCGAGCACCACCACGTCGATGTCCCGGAAGTACGGTCGACGTCCCTCGATGGCGGCCAGGTCGGCCTGCCCGCGCCCGGTCACCAGGGCGAGGTCCTCACCGGCCGCCGCACCGACGTAGGAGGCGTTGCCGGGGTGCCGGAAGTCGGAGTGGCCGTCGACGAAGACGAGCCCGATCCGCCCGCCGACCGCCTCGCCGAGCCGGTGCATGGCCAGCGCCGAGCCGAGCAGCACCGAGCAGTCCCCGCCGAGGACCAGCGGGAACTCGCCCCGGTCGATGATCGCGCCGATCCGGTCGGCCAGCGCCGTCGAGTACCCGGAGATCTCCCGGGCGTGGCAGACCCCGTCGCCGGGCCGCCAGTCGCCCGGGTCGTACCGGGGGGCGGTGAGGCAGCCGGCGTCGCGGGCCCCGAGCCGGGCGAGCAGATCGTGGTCCCGCAGCGCCCCGGGGGCCTTGCCGCAGCCGGGGACGGAGGTGGAGGTGGGTGGGCGCAGACCCAGGTTGGTCGGCGCGTCGAGGACGGCGATTCGGCGCATCACGGGCTCCCGTCCTCGATGGTCGGCGGGCCGGCCGGGTGGCCGGCCCGCGCGGGGTGTCAAAGGATCAGAACAGGGCGCTGGCCAGGGCGCGACGGGCGGAGGCCACGGCGGGGTCGTCCGGGCCGGCGATGCTGAACAGCGAGACGAGGTGTTGGCGGGCCCGGTCCCGGTCGTCACCGGCGGTCCGCCGGACCAGCCCGACCAGTCGTTCGTACGCCTGCTCGGCCATCCCGCTGAGCACCTCGATGTCGGCGGCGAGGAGCTGGGCCTCGACGTCGTCGGGGTTGGCCTGCGCGGCGGCGAGGGCGGCCTGCGGGTCGGCACCGGCGACCCGCCGGGCCACCCCGACCTGGGCCAGGCCGGCCTCGGCGGCGGCGTCCGCCGGGGACTCGGCGAGGATCTTGCGGTACGCCTGCTCGGCGGCGTCGAGGTCGCCGCTCATCAACGCGTCGTCGGCCTCGTCGAGGCGCGGGTCCTCCGGTTCGGCGACGGCGACGCCACCGGCCTTGAGCACGGCGGCGAGCCACTGCCGCAGCTGCGGCTCGGGGATCACCCCGGGGAAGGCGTCGATCGGCCGCCCGCCGACCACCGCGTAGACGGTGGGGATCGCCTGGATCTGGAACATCTGCGCGATCCGCGGGTTCTCCTGGACGTCGACCCGGGCCAGGACCCACTGGCCGGCCCCCTCGGCCGCCAGCCGCTCCAGCACCGGGGCGAACTGGTCGCTGTCCGGGTAGCCGGCCGCGCCGAAGAAGACCACCACGGGGGTGGTCATCGACCGTTCGAGCACCCCGGACTGGATGTTCGCCTCGGTCACGTCGAGCACGGCGGCGCCGCCTGCTGTGGCGGGACCGCCCGGTGCGCCGGTGGGTGCGCCGGTCTGGCTCGGTGTGGCGGGACGGGAACTGGCCGGGGCGGTGCCGCGCAGCGCGCTGAGGTCGACCGCGCCGCGGGTGAAGATCGACGAGGTGATCCGTGGGTCGCTCATGGTTACCTAGTCTCGCACGATCCCCACCGTTGTCGGCTCAGCCGCAACGCCCACAGTTGCCACTCTCACCTCCCCTTCTCCCCCTCCCGCCCCCCACCCCCCGTCCCCGCCCCCCACCCCGTCGATCATGGAGTCGTGGTGGGCGTAGCGCCCCTTTGGTGAGGCTCTGCCACCACCACAACTCCATGATCGACCGAGGGTGGGGGTAGGGGGTGGGGGGTGGGGGTCAGAAGCGGGCGGGTTCGCGGTAGGTGCCCCATTCGGCGCGCAGGGCGTCGCAGATCTCGCCGAGGGTGGCTTCGGCGCGGACGGCGTCGAGCATGGGCGGGATCATGTTGCCGCCGGTGCGGCTGACCTCGACCATGCGGGTCACCGCCGCCGTCACCGCGGCGTCGTCGCGGGCGGCCTTGCGCTCGGCGAGGACCCGACGCTGCTCCAGCTCCACCTCGTGCGAGATGCGCAGGATCTCCAGCTCCTTGGCGGTCGTGCCGGTGTGGCAGTTGACCCCGACGATCTTCTTGTCGCCCTGGTCGAGGGCCTGCTGGTAGGTGAAGGCCGACTCGGCGATGTGGCCGGTGAACCAGCCGTCCTCGATGCCGCGCAGGATGCCGGAGGTCATCGGGCCGATCCGGTGCGGGCCGTCGCCGCCGAGCTGCCGGATCCGGGCGAAGATCTCCTCCGCCTCGGCCTCGATGGCGTCGGTGAGCGCCTCGACGTACCAGGAGCCGCCGAGCGGGTCGGCCACGTTGGTCACCCCGATCTCCTCCATCAGCACCTGCTGGGTACGCAGGGCGATCTCGGCGGATTCGTCGGTGGGCAGGGCGAGGGTCTCGTCCAGGGCGTTGGTGTGCAGCGAGTTGGTGCCGCCCAGCACCGCCGCCAGGGCCTCCACGGCGGTGCGTACCACGTTGTTGACCGGCTGCTGCGCGGTCAGCGACACCCCGGCGGTCTGGGTGTGGAACCGCAGCCAGAGGGCCTTCTCACTGGTCGCGCCGTAGACGTCGCGCAGCCAGCGGGCCCAGATCCGGCGGGCGGCCCGGAACTTGGCGATCTCCTCGAAGAAGTCCAGGTGTGCGTCGAAGAAGAAGCTCAGCCCGGGGGCGAAGACGTTGACGTCGAGCCCACGCGAGAGCCCCAGCTCGACGTAGCCGAACCCGTCGGCCAGGGTGTACGCCAGCTCCTGCGCGGCGGTGGAGCCGGCCTCGCGGATGTGGTAGCCGGAGACCGACAGCGGCTTGTAGCGCGGGATCTCGGCGGCGCAGTACTCCATCAGGTCGCCGATCAGGCGCAGGTGCGGCTCGGGGTCGAACAGCCACTCCTTCTGCGCGATGTACTCCTTGAAGATGTCGGTCTGCAACGTGCCGTCGAGCCGGGACAGGTCGATGCCCTGCCGCTCGGCGGCGACCAGGTACATGCAGAACACCGGCACCGCCGGGCCGGAGATGGTCATCGAGGTGGTGACGCCGGCCAGGTCGATGCCGTCGAAGAGCACCTCCATGTCGGCGGCGGAGTCCACCGCGACCCCGCAGTGCCCGACCTCGCCCAGCGCCTGCGGGTCGTCGGAGTCGCGCCCCATCAGGGTCGGCATGTCGAAGGCGACGGAGAGCCCACCGCCGCCCGCGCCGAGGATCATCTTGTACCGCTCGTTGGTCTGCTGGGCGTTGCCGAAGCCGGCGAACTGCCGGATCGTCCAGGCCCGACCCCGGTAGCCGGTCGGGTGCAACCCCCGGGTGTACGGGAACACGCCCGGCCAGCCGATCCGTTCGAACCCGGGGTACGCGGTGCCCTCGGGCGGCCCGTACACCGGTTGCACGGTGGTGCCGGACAGGGTGGTGAAGTCCGCGTCCCGCTTGCGCGCGGCGTCGTACCGGGCCTGCCAGCGTGCCCGTCCGGCGGCGATCTCGTCGGCGTTCATCCGCGGGGCTCCTCCTCGAGTCCTCGACTGTGCCCCGAGTGTAGAACGAAGCCTGAACGATCGCTAAGGAAGCTCGCCCACCCCGCCCACCCCGCCCACCCCCTCGCCCCGGTGATCAAGAGTTTTGCGTCACGATCGGCCGGCGGATTGACGCAAACCTCTTGATCAC
>NZ_JBMDWU010000569.1:0-4327 GCF_048594385.1 Micromonospora sp.
CGTGAGCAGGAGGATGGGTGGACGACGCAGACGGGGGAATGCCTGGTCTTGCCGACCAGCTTGACCACCTGTTTACGACGATTCCAAAGCCCGATGGCAGCGGCTTTTGGTCGACGACCAGCGCGGCCGAGGCAATGGCGAGAAAGGGTGTTGTCGTCACCCGCGGCTACATCGCGCAGTTACGCAACGGTCGCCGGAACAACCCGACGGCCCGGGTCCTCAAGGCGTTGGCCGATCTATTCGAGGTCCCCATCGACTACTTTTTCGAGGACGACGTCCGGGCCAAGGTCGACGCAGACATCACGATGCTGTTCGCGCTGCGTCAGTCCGGGCTACGCAACGCCGCCCGAGCGGTCGGTCTTTCCCCCGAAGGACTGGCTCTGCTCAGCGACATCGTCGAGCAGATGCGCCGCTACGACAATCTGCGTCATCAGGACGAACGACCCGACTAACACCCGGTCCAACGGTGTGCATTCCAATGCATCTTCGCAGCGAGGACCGAAAGACCCGAACAGAGGGCCGCATAGACGGACAAGGGTTTTCGACCGGCTACTGTCGGTCGCCATGTCCCGATCAGGCCCCGCGAGCGACCCACGCGACCCCGTCGGCGACGCCGCCCGCGGATGTCGCTCGGCGTCGATCGACGAGACCCTGGCCCGGCTCGCCACCAGCCGCGGTCGCCGAATCCACGTCCTGCCATTGGACTTCGGCGACCTGCCGGTCGAGGGCACCTGGGTCCGCGCCCACGGCGGCGACGTCATCTTCTACGACCAACACCTCGACCTCGCCGGCCGCGACCGCATCGTCCGCGAACAGCTCGAGATGCTCCTGCGTGAACCCGTCGAAATCAGCGACGCCGACCAGCCGCCACTACGGGAATTGATCGAACGAGCAATCACTGCCCGTCCGTCCCCGGCCCTGGCCGCCCGCATCCTGGGCGCCACCGTTAAGAAGCCGGACGTCGCTGCGCCCGAGCAGACGTCCGCCGCTGTGCTGCCAATGCAGGAGAACCGCGCAAGCTAACGGCATACCGGGCTGTACACTTTAGACGCGCCAACTGGGCGCGTTGGTCGCGCCTCCGGGGTTTCGATGGGGTGAAGCGACCCCACTGCTGACGGCTCGAGGGGACCAATGACGACGGCCGACGAGCAGCAGTCCCGCTCATCGGCCGGCACCGCCGCCAAGAACACCGGCAAGGCCGTCGGGAAGCAGGCCGCCAAGAAGGTCGCCACCAAGGTCCTGGGCAAGAAGCTGCTCATCGCCCTGGGCATCAAGGGCTTCATCTTCCTGGCCGTCATCTTGCTCGTAGTGATCCTGGCCGCCGTCCTGGGTAACGACGACGCCAACGCCGGTGACACCAGCTGCGGGCAGGTCACGCCGGCCAACCTCGGCGGATCGGCCTCCAGCCTGACCGCCGAACAGAACGCCAACGCCAAGGCCATCATCGGCGTCGCCATCAGCCTCGGGCTGGGCGAGCGGGGCGCGCTCATCGGCGTCACCGTCGGCCTGACCGAATCGACCCTGCGCAACGTTGACTACGGCGACATGATGGGCCCCGGCGGCTCGATGTCCAGCAGCCGTGGCTTGTTCCAGCAGCTCGACGCCTGGGGGCCACTGGCCGACCGGATGGACCCGGTCAAGGCCGCGACGATGTTCTACACCGGCGGGCAGGCCGGTCAACGCGGGCTGACCGACATCCCGGGATGGCAGCAGATGCCCGTCCCGCAAGCCGCCCAGGCCGTCCAGCAGTCGGAGTTCGCCGACGGCTCGAACTTCGCCCGCCAGCTTGAACTCGCGCAGGTCATCACCACCGCGATCCTGGCCGCCAACCCCACGGCCGGAACCAGCGCCGGGTCGGCCGCCCCCGCTACCTCTGCGGGAACCAGCACCCCCGGGTGCACCACCGGAGGTCTGACCAACACCGTCACCCCCAACGGCACCAGCATCGCGATCCCGGCCAACGAGTACGTCACCGAAGCGCTCCGCGGCCACGTTCTGCAGGCGCCCACCGAGAAGGTCGCCAAGGGCCTCGGCGCCGGGTTCGGCGCGCTCGGCTTGCCCTACGTGTGGGGCGGCGGCACCGACGGCGGCGGACCCAACGACGGCTGCTCACGGGGCGGCGGCGAGCTGAACTCCTGCCAGGGCCTCGTCGGCTTCGACTGCTCCGGGCTCACCGCCTACGTGCTGGTCCAAGGCGGATACCCCAGCCCCGGCGGCAACTCATCAGCTCAACGCGACCGCGCCCACGCCGTGCCGTGGGACCAAGGTCAGGTCGGCGACATCGTCGGCTTCCCCGGCCACGTCGCCATCTACCTCGGCGTCATCAACGGCACCCGCTACATCCTGGAAGCCTCCACCCCCGGTGTCCCCGTCCACGTCGTCCCCCTCACCCGCGACGACTACGACGACGTCCTCTACCGGTACTGGACATGAACGCCGTGAACCCGGCGACGCCGCTGGGCGAGGCCGCACCCGACGGGCCGACCTGGGCCGTCCTCGCCGTGGGCGGCGCCGCCACCGTCCTGCTGACCGCTGTGGTCGTCCTAGCCATCACCGGGGTCATCCGGCCCCTGTGGTCCCGGCCCGCCACTCTCGCCCCGGCTCAGTCGGCTGCGGCGTCCTACCGCTCGCCCCCACCGATGGTGGTCGACCTGCGCCTGACCGTCCCCACCATTGGAGACCAACCATGACCACCGACACCCCGCCCACAGTGACCGGTCCCCGCCCACGGACGCAGCTGCCGCTCCTCCCGCCGCTGGCCACCGCCGCGTTCGTGCTCGTGTTCGGTACCACCCGCGCCCCGTACCGGGCCCGATGAAGGCCTCGACGTTGGCCCGGCTCGACCGGGACACCCCCCGCTGGCCCGAGATCCGCATCGACCTGACCGGTGACCAGCCCACCGTCACCATCGGCGGGGTCATCACCCCCGTGCGCGACGAGCACGCCGCCCTCGACGTCGTCGCCGGGCAAGCCGCCGCCCACGGCCGCCCGGTCCGCGCCCGCATCGCCGACCCTGATGGCCTCACCCGCCTCATCGTCGACACCACCGGCGCCGCCACCACCCTCACCGGCCCCCGCACCATCACCCCACCGGCCGGGGCCACTCAGCCCCCCACGGTCTTCCCCCGGGTACCGCCCCAGCCTGGCCACACCGAACCCACCGCCACCTGGCCGCAACCCACCCCAGCCGCCGACACCAAGACCGACGAGCCCGACGACATCCCGAACGACCCCGCCAACCACACCCACAACGGCTGGGACCCCGACGACCTGATCCCTGCCGACATCGACGACGGTGCCGGCGACGCCCCGATCCCGGCCGGCTCGAGCAAGCGGGTCTGGCGTCGCCGCAAAGGCGCCGCCGCAAAGAAGAAGACGAGCAAGAAGCCCGCCGGCCGAAAGGGCAAGGGCTGGCGCAAGCTCCCCCCGCCGGTCAGATGGGGCGCCATCGGGCTCGGCGGCCTGACCCTGGCCTCCGCCGTCGTGCTGATCTTCCACGGCGGCCGCCACAGCAGCGACGAGCCGGCGGCGCCGGCCGTTGCCCCCGTGCCGCCGGCCGGGCAGCTGTACACCGAGACCGGCCCGCCCGGATGGACCCAGCAAGCCGCGTGGACCGTGCAGCTGGCCAAGGACGCCCCCGCCCCGATCACCACCGCAGACGGCGCCACCATCGCCGTCACCGCCGCCGACGGCAGCGCCAACCCCCAGACCGGCGACACCCGGTACCTGTCCGTCCTCGAGACAGACGGACGCACCCGCTGGGCCACCCCCCTGACCAGCGCGCCCCGCGTCGGCCCCCTCCTAGCCCGCGTCGACGGCGCCGACGTCGCCCTCATCGCCGGCACCCGCGACCTGACCTACTGGCCGCTCACCGGCGGGGACCCGACCGTCGTATCCCTACCGTCCGGGGCCACAGTCACCCCGGATGGCCTGATCAAGCTCCGTGACGACCAGCTCGGCTACCTACACGCCGGAACGCTCGCTGTGGTCGACGAGCTGCCCCGCACCGAGCCGGCCATCGCCGTTGACGGCGCCGTGATCGTCACTCAGGCCGACGACGGCGCGTGGTGGACGCTGCGCGCCGACGCCGCCCCCACCGTCGCCAAACCCGCCGCACCCACCGGCGCCACCGGGTTCAAGGCTTTCCTGGCCGTCGGCCCGGACCACGTCATCACCGTGTGGAGCACCGCCGACCAACGCACCTGCGCCGTGGCCGCCTACGCCACCACCGACGCCGCCACCCAGGCCACCACCACCCTGCCCTGCGCGTCCCTGCCTCGGCCTGGTGCGGCCTACGTCAGCACCGGGCCGATCGCAGGCGTCGGCA
>NZ_JBMDWU010000057.1:0-4204 GCF_048594385.1 Micromonospora sp.
CGCCGCCGCGCCGCCCGGCGTCGGGCGTCCGGCGCAGCGCCAACCCTGCGACGACCGACCCGGCCAGCCCCAGCAGCACGGCGACCGTCGCCCCGAGCCGCCCGACGCTCATGGTGGTGACACCGACCGCGTCCCGTTGCGCCGACAGGTGCGCCGAGGCCGGGGCGGCGAACCCCGTCGCGCCGAGAACGACGGCGGCGACCACCGTCGACACCAGTCGGGACGACCGGGAATTGCCTGCTGGACGCATGATGCTCCTCCTGTCCGCGACGCGTGCCCCCACGCGCCGGTCTCCCCGATCATGGCGGCGGGCGCGGCGACCGTCGTCCGGCGAACGTGGACAGTGCGCACTGCCGCCGTGGCGTACCCGGCCGCCGCCGACGCGGTACGCCTACCGCGTCCGTGGTATCCGCCGGTCGTCCGTCGGTAGGAGTCGCCCCCGGTGGCAGCCGGTTAGGGTGCGCCCATGAGCACAGCACGCTGCGGTGTCCGCGACTGGGCGATCGCCGGCGGGGTGGCGGTGGTGCTGCTGGTCGCCGGGGTGGCCGGGAAGCCGGGGCCCGGTCCGGTCGGCTACGCCCTGCTGGCGGCCGGCGGTCTGGCGCTCGCCGCCCGCCGGCATGCCCCGGTCGCCGTGCTGGTCGGCACGGGCGGGTGCGCGGTGGGCTGCCAGGCGGTCGGCCTCGACGTGCCCGCCGTCGCCTTCCTGTTCGCGGTGTACGCCGCCGTCCGGGCGGGACACCGCACGGCCACCGTGGTGGCGGTGGTGACGGTGCTGGTGGCACTGCCGCTGGTTGCTCTCGGCCCGCCGCAGGAACTGGCCCTGGGCGCTGCGCTCACCCGGGCCCGGGGTGTGCTCGAACTGGCCTGGCTGGTCGCCGCCGGCGCGGCGGGAGAGGCGCTGCGGCAGGCCGAGCGGCGGGCGGACGAGGCCGAGCGGAGCCGGGAGGAGACCGCGCGGCGGCGCGCCGACGAGGAACGGCTGCACATCGCCCGTGAGCTGCACGACTCGCTCACCCACCAGATCTCGGTCATCACCGTGCAGGCCGAGGTGGCCGTGCATCTGGCCCACCGGCGCGGTGAGGACGTGCCGGAGGCGCTGCTGGCGATCCGGGCGGCCGGCCGGGAGGCGACCCGGGAGCTGCGGGCGACCCTGGAGGCGCTACGGGACGACGGGGAGGGCACCCCGCCCGGCCTCGACCACGTCCCGGAGCTGGTGCGTCGGGCCCGTGCGGCAGGGCTGGACACGACCCTGACCATCGGGGGTGACCGGCACGACGTTCCGGCGGCGGTCGGTGCGACGGCGTACCGGATCGTCCAGGAGTCGCTCACCAACGTCACCCGGCATGCCGCCGCCACCACCGCGTCGATCCGGATCGACTACCGGCGCGACGCGCTCGCCATCCGGGTCGACGACGACGGCACCGCCCTCCCGTCCGGCACGCCCACCCCCGGCGTCGGGCTGCTCGGCATGCGCGAACGGGTGGCCGCCCTCGGTGGTCGGCTGCGCGCCGGCCCGCGCCGCGGCGGCGGTTTCACCGTCCACGTCGAACTCCCCACGGACGGCACCCCGTGATCCGGGTGCTGCTCGTCGACGACCAGCCGCTCCTGCGCAGCGGCTTCCGCGCGTTGCTCGACATCGAGGACGACATCGAGGTGGTGGGGGAGGCCGCCGACGGCGTCGCGGCGCTGACACTGGCCCGGCGGCACCGGCCGGACATCGCGCTGCTCGACATCCAGATGCCGGTCATGGACGGCATCGAGACCACCCGGCGCATCGCCGCGGACCCGACCCTGGCCGGGGTACGCGTCGTCATCCTGACCAACTACGGCCTGGACGAGTACGTCGTCGACGCGCTGCGTGCCGGGGCGGCCGGGTTCCTGGTCAAGGACATCGTGCCGGAGGACCTCCTGCACGCCGTCCGGGTAGCCGCCCGTGGTGACGCCCTGCTCGCGCCGTCGATCACCCGCCGGCTCATCGACAGGTACGTCTCCGCGCGCCCCCGGGTCGCCGCCGGCGTCGCACTGGCGGGGCTGACCGGTCGGGAGCGCGAGACGGTCGCCCTGGTCGCGCAGGGCCTGTCCACCACCCAGATCGCCGACCGGCTGGTGATCAGCCCGTCGACCGCGAAGACCCACATCAACCGGGCGATGGTCAAGCTCCATGCCCGTGACCGCGCCCAACTCGTGATCGTCGCCTACGAGTCCGGCCTGGTCACCCCCGGCGGCGGATGAGCGTGCCGCCGGCCCGCACGGCATGACCGCGCCGCCACGGTCCGCCGGCGTCGGTCGGCCCTCCGGCGGCCCGTCCGGCCCGTCCGGCCCGTGACATGATGACGCCCATGGGGAAGCAGCAGGATGTCGACCGGTCCGACCGTCACGACGGGGCGGGTGACCGCCCGCCCGCGGCGATGGACGGCGACGCCGAGGCCCGGCTCCGCCTCGCGCAGGACCCGGGCACCACCCACCTGACGCTGATCGACCTGGCCGCCGACCCGTCGCCGGTGGTCCGGCGGGCGGTCGCCGCCCGGGCCGACGCGCCCGCGCAGGCGTTGCGTCCGCTCACCCGGGACCGTGACCGCGAGGTACGGGAGGCCGTGGCACGTAACCCCGCCACCTCGATCGCCAATCTGCTGCGCCTGGTCAGGGACGCCGACCGGTGGGTCCGCTGGGCGGTCGCCGGCAACCCGGCCTGCGACGCGTCGGTACGCCGGGCGATGGCGCAGACCGCCGACAAGGAACTGCGGGGCCTGCTCGCCGAGTCGCGTGACCTGGAGCCGGAGCTGGCCGCGCGGCTGGTCGACGACGTCTCTCCCGAGGTGCGGGAGCGCCTCGCCGCGCACACCCACGACTCCGACGTGATGACCACGCTGCTGGCCGACCGCACGGCCCGGGTGCGCAAGGGGCTGGCGCGCAATCCGCGGACCACCGCCGAGCACCGTCGCGCGCTCGCCCAGGATCCGGTGCCGGACGTCCGCGCCGCGCTGGTGTCCGCCGTCGCGCTCGACGAGGCAGACCTGCGTCCGCTGGTGGAGGACCGGTCGGCGCAGGTGCGGATGGCGGTGGCGACGTCGGAACTCGTCCCGGCGCACCTGCGGCAGGCGCTCACCGACGACCCGGAGGAGCTGGTCGCGGACGCGGCCCGGCAGTTCCGCCCCGGTGCGGCGACCTCCCCGGTGGTACGTGCGCCCCGCGTCGGCCACCGCACCGCCGGGCCGGGTCGGGGCCGGGCGGGCGACGCCCCGCGCTGAGTCCGTCCCGCGTACGCACGGTGCCGGCGTAGGGGCTTCCCCTCGGGTCGAGGGTGCGCGACACTTCTCGGGCGGATCGATCGGGGTGGCTCCCTTCGTTTCCTTCCGACCGGACGGTAGCATTATCTGGCTGTATCGCGGACAGGGAGGCCATTGATGGCGCGTGCGACGTCCCGCCCGGAGTCGATCCGACGCCGGCAACGCTGGCCCGACGGGTACGACCCGGAGAACACCCGCAACTCGCTGATCACCAGTGCGTTGGGGCTGATCGAGCAACGGGGCTTCGACCGCACCTCGGTGCAGGAGATCGCCGACCAGGCGCAGCTCACCAAGGGCGCCTTCTACCACCACTTCGCCAGCAAGGACGACCTGCTGCGGCACATCCAGGAGGAGTACCTGGAGGCGCAGCTCGCCGCGATCCAGAAGATCGAGGCCGACAGCGACGACCCGACCGTGCGGGTACGCGAGCTGATCCGGTTCAGCCTGACCAGCGTGGCCGAGTACCGGGCCCACGTGACGATCTTCTACCAGGAGCGGCGCTACCTCTCCGGTGACCTGTTCGCCGAGGTGACCCGCAAGCGGGGCCTGGTGGAGGCGGCGTTCGCCGGGATGATCGCCGACGGGGTCGCCAGGGGGGCGTTCCGCGCGGACGTCGACCCGCGGATCGCCACCTTCGGGCTGGTCGGCATGTGCGCCTGGGCCTACCAGTGGCTCAACGTCGGCGGACCGCTCAGCGTCGACGAGGTGGCCCGCCAGTTCAGTGCGATGGTGCTGGAGGGCCTGACCGCCTGAGCGCCGCCGGGGCCCTCGCCCCGCCCGTCAGTCCTTGAGGAGTTGGCGGGCCATGACGATGCGTTGGACCTGGTTGGTGCCTTCGTAGATTTGGGTGATCTTGGCGTCGCGCATCATGCGTTCGACGGGGTAGTCGCGGGTGTAGCCGTAGCCGCCGAGGA
>NZ_JBMDWU010000570.1:0-17824 GCF_048594385.1 Micromonospora sp.
GAGCCGGCCGTCGGCGTCGAACCCGTCGTCGGCGTCGGGGTCGGCGTCCGGGTGGGCTCCGGCGGCGGTCGGTCCGGCGGTGGGCGGCGCGGCGGTGTCGGCGGCGGGCGGTGTGGCGGGGCGGATCGGGGTCCAGGCGAAGCCGAGGGCGCTGCCGACCAGGCCGAGCAGCAGGCCGAGGAAGAAGCCGCCGAGGTTGAGGCCCATCAGCGAGTAGACCGTGGTGACCGCCGCGACGATCGAGTAGAACAGCCGCTGACCGGGGCTGAACCAGAGCAGCAGCCCGCAGGTGACCAGGATGATCGGAATGAGCAGCGAGTAGAGCCCGGTCGCGCCGGAGGAGAAGCTCAGCCCGTTGAGGGTCATCCTGGTGGAGGCGAACATCTCCACCCCGGCGAGCACGGTGAGCAGGCCGCCCCAGAACGGCCGGCTGCGTCGCCACCGGCGGAAGCTCCGCCACCCGCGACCGGGGCCGGTCGGGGCGTACGGCGGTTGCGCGCGTGTCACGTGCTCCTCCTGGGCGGATGGGTACGGGGTGGGGCGGGCCGGGCCCCTGCCGTCCGGCGGGGGTGACGGGAGGGGTCCGGCCCGGTGCGGCTCAGTCGTCCGCGAAGCACTCCTTGCCCTTCGCGGCCTCCCCGACGTTCACCTTGAGTCGCAGGCCGGTCAGGTTGAAGGTGGCCGCGGTGGTGTAGCGGGAGACCTGCCGCAGGTCGGTGATGGTGACGTGCTGGGCGTCCTGGCCGAACGAACCGGCCTGCGCCGACGCGTTGAGGTCGGTGGCGTCCCGGCCGATGCGGATGTTGGTGAAGGTGGCGTTGCCGCCCAGGCTGTCCATCGCGATCATCATGTTCTTGGCGGTGGCCGGCTTGTCGTCACCGGCGTTGATGGTCAGCACCACCGGCAGGCCGGGCAGGTCGGCGCGGACGGACTGGCAGAGCTTGTAGAGCTGGGCGCTGCTGATCTCGGAGAGGGCGACCGGGTGGACCTTGCCGTTCTTCTCCTTGACGATGCCGCCGTACTGGGTGAAGCCGTCGCCCTCCAGGCGTTCGGCCCCGATCTTGAAGGTCTGCCCGGAGACGGTGATGTCGGAGGCGATGGCCCCGCTCTGCATGCCGAACAGGATGGCGCCCACGGCGGCCGTCGCGGGCACCATCATCGCGGCGAAACGCCGCCACCGGGTACGCCCCGGCTCGTCGGTCCGATTCTGCACGGATTCCTCCTCAGGCTGGTGCCGGTCGTGGGAGCCGGTCGGGCCGCGACCGGGCCGGAAGATCTGTTACCGACGGGTAACGAATGCGTGCCTGATGGTGCACCCACTGAGGCGTGGCTCACAAGACCCCACCTACCGACCGGTAACCGTCGATCATCCGAGCCGGTCGCCGTACTCACGCTGGGTGCAACCGATCCCCGGCAGTCGACCGGATAGATGCCGCCAAATCCGGCGTCATCCATCACTGCGAGTTGGTAAACCATTGACAAGTTACGATTCCATAACGGACGCGTACGGTCACCACGGAGACGCGGAGGGCGGGCCGGGAGACCCGACCCGCCCTGGTGTGCCGACGTGCGCGGTCAGCGCGAGCCGGGCTCACCCCCGCCCCGCCAGTTCGTCGACGCGGGTGGGATCTCGTCGGTGAGCGGGCCGCCCGACCGCCCGACGGTCGCCGGCTCGGCCTTCCCGTCGCGGGTCGGGGCGTCGGTCGCCGGGGCCACACCGGCCCCCTTCGGCCCGGCGGCCGGCGTCGCGCGCCGCCGCCCGGCGACGACCTGCCAGAGGCCCACCAGCAACAGCAGGCCACCGAGGACGGCCAGCCCGATCGGCAGGGTACGGCCGATCAACTGGAGCTTGTCCCGGGTCACCCCGGCCGACTTCACACTGTTGGCGATGGTCGCCTCGTCGTAGACGAAGTCCGCGTCCAGCAGGGTCACCGGGCTGCCCTGATTGGGCACGAAGTTCTTCCGCTGCTGCTCACGTACCTTGACGAAGTTGCCGCTGACCGGCTCGATCCAGATCGTCCGGGTGTTGCTGTAGGTGACCTTGCCGGTGGTCGCCCCCGGTGCCAGCGCGCCGGCCAGCGCGGTCAGCGAGCCTTCCGGGGTGACCAGGTCGGTCTCCGGGATCTGCTGCACGTACCGGTACGCCTCGGTGCCGTTGATCTGCTCGGTGCCGTCGAACGCCATCGGCAGCCCCCGGCGCAGGTCCCGGTCGAAGAAGGTGTGGTCCCGCCGCTCGGCACGGAACGGGAACTTGTAGGTCTGCCCGGCGAAGGTCACCGAGTCGTCGGTGCCGCCCGGACCGTCGGTGTCCAGGTACTGCTTGTCCCAGTCCCGGGCGGCGGCAGTGACCCGGTCCAGGGCGAACTCGGCCGCGTACTTGCTGACGTCGGAGCCGTTGTCGGTCCGCACGACGGTGCCGTAGACGTCCCAGACGACCGCGTCGCCCCTGAGGTCGCCGGTCATCTCCTTCTCGGTCGTCGACGCCTGCGGCACCACCTCGGTGGTCGCCTTGAGCTGACCGGTCTGGATCGTCGGCTTCCCGTCGAGCACCTGCATGAAGGTGGCGTTGTCGGCGACCGCGACGCTCGCCCGCAGGCAGCCGTCCGGCTTGCCGTCCGCGTTGCAGAACGTCAGGTCGTACGGCAACTTCGTCACCGACGGCGCCACGTAGTACGCCGTTCCCGCGGCGACCGCGAGCGACAGCACGCCGATGCCGAACAGCGCGGCACCCAGGCGAGTCTTCACTGGTCCTCCCCTAACAAAGACGGTCAGCCGGTTACCGGCGGAAGATCGAGGATGTAAAACTTGGCCGCACGTTACTCCCGAGTCACATAGCCCCGCGACCCTCTGGACGGTTGATGTCTGCCCCGATTCCCGATCAGGTCCTGCGGCGGCTGCCCGCCCTCGACGCCGTCCGGGTGATCGGGGCACTCGCCGTGGTGGGGCACCACGTCGGTTTCGCCACCGGGCGTAACACCGGCGACACCGCCGTCGGAGCCTGGCTGTCCCGACTGGACGTGGGCGTCGCGGTCTTCTTCGTGCTCTCCGGGTTCCTGCTGTTTCGGCCGTACGCGCACGCGCGGGCGACGGGCCAGCGGCCCCCGGGCACCGGCCGCTACCTGTGGCGGCGGGCCACCCGCATCCTGCCCGCCTACTGGGTGGCGGTGGTGGTCTGCCTGCTGGTGCTGCCGCAGAACCGGCCGGCGTCGACTGGCGACTGGCTGCGGCACCTCACGCTGACCCAGATCTACCAGCATGGTCAGCTCCGGCACGGGCTCAGCCAGACCTGGAGCCTGGCCACCGAGGTCACGTTCTACCTGCTGCTGCCGGTGCTGGCGGTCCTCCTGCTCGGCCGGCGACGGACACCGGGCACACCGACGTCGGCCCACCCGGACGGGGTGCTGCGGATCGCGCTGGCCGCGACGGCGGTGACCGGGGGCTGGGTGGCGTTGATGGGGGCGGGCGTGCTCAGCCTCGGCCTGCACACCATGTGGCTGCCCTCGTACGCCGGCTGGTTCGGGGCCGGGATGGCCCTGGCCGGCGCGCAGGTCGCGCTGCGCACCGGCCGGGGCGGGCGCTGGCGCTTCCTGGACGACCTGGGCCGGGCCCCGCTGGCCTGCTGGACGATCGCCCTGGGCGCGTTGGCCGTCGCCACCACTCCGGTCACCGGCCCCCGGGACCTGGCCGAGCCGACCGCCGGGCAGTTCGCCACCAAGCTGGTGCTCTACCTGGTGGTCGCGGTGCTGCTGATCGTGCCGGTGGCGTTCGGGCCGCAGACCCGCACCAAGGGCGTCTTCGACAGCATCGTCGGCCGGTGGCTGGGCCGGGTGTCCTACGGGCTGTTCCTCTGGCACCCGTCCGTGCTGGAGGGGATCTACCTGCTCGACGGCCGGCCGGAGTTCACCGGTGACCCGCTCGGCACGTTCGCCCTCACCGTGGCCGGTGGGCTGGTCCTCGCGGCGGTCAGCTACTACGCGGTGGAGCGCCCCTTCCAACGCTGGGGTGGCCGGTGGCCGCGTCGGCGCAGCACCAGCGAGAGCCAGAGCAGGGTGGCGGTGGCGACCGCGGCCAACTGAGGCGGCCAGGCGGTGTGCCCGCCCCGGGTCGCCGCCCACCAGCCGGCCACCGCGAAACACGCCACCGGCAGCCAGCGCACGGTGGCCCGGCGCAGCCGGTGCATGCCCCGCCGGTCCGGCGGGTGCAGGTGCGGTTCCAACGCCCGCCCGGCCAGCACCACGGCCACCACCGCCAGCGCCACCCCGACCGCCGCCGGCCCGCCGAACAGCAGCAACGCCGCGCCGCCGACGAGCGCGGCGAGCACCCGCCCGCGCCGCCGCCGCGGCACCACCGCCCCCGGGGTACGCCGCGACGGCAGCACCGCCAGCAGGGCCACCCCGGCCAGCAGCACCGCCCCGGCCCCGAGCGCCAGCACGTACCCCCGGTCGGGGGCGAACCGCAGCGTCACCGTACCGGCGACGTCGGCCGGGACGAGCCAACCCTGCTGCCAGCCGTCCACCACGAACGGGGTGAGCGTCCGGCCGCCTGCGGTGGCGACCCAGCCGGCGTTGGCGTTCTCCCGCAACGCCAGCACCCGCTGGCCGGGGTAGCTGTCCAGCCGCAGCACCCGGTGGGTGGCCGACCACTCGTCGACCCGCAGCACCGTCCGGGTCGCCCCGGGTTGCCGGGGTCCGACGGTCGCGTCGCCGGCCCCGGTGCCGGCCGTGCCGCTCGTACCGGTGCCACCGGCCGGGGCCGACGGGGCCGACGCCCCGCCGGTCGGGGTGAGCGCGAGCCGGGTCGGTACGGTCAGCCGGGTCCCCGCCGCCACCACCCGGTTCTCCCCGGCGGCCAGCCGCAGCGGCGTCTTCGCGGCCGGACCGCAGAGCACCGCCGGCACCTCGCGCAGTTCCACCAGGTCCCGCCGGCTGGCGACCAGCGCGGTCCGGCGCTGCCCACCACCGGCCACGGTCACCGTGGGGCCGGTGCCGCAGGGCAGGGTGACCCGCTTCGCGGGGTCCGCCGGGGTGGCCGGGCCGTCCGGCAGCACGGTCAGCTCACCCACCCCCACCGGCAGGTCCTGCGTCACCCGCCGGTACGGGTCGTACGACGCCACCGGCACCACGTCGGCGATCAGCACGGTCAGGTCGTCGCTGCGCATCGGCCTGTCGAACAGCAGCGTGCCGCCCTCGTCGAGCACTCCGCCGCGCATCCCCTCGTCACCGAGCACGGTGACCCGCCAGGGGCGGGCCGCCGCCGCACCGGGCGGCAGGGTGATCCGCAGGCCGGTGACGGTGCGTGCCTTCGGCCAGGTCAACCGCAGCCACGGTTGCCGGTCGGCGTCGGCGGCGTACCAGACGGTCGCGGGGTTCCCGTCGACCACCGCGCCGGGACGGGCGCTCGGGTGGGACACGCCGACGGTCGAGGCGGCCACGGTCGGGGTGACCCCGGTGGTGACCGCCGCCGCCCCACCGGGGTCGAGCAGCGCGTTGAGCGCTCCGCCGGGCCGGGGCCGGGCCCACAGCGCGACCCGGTAGTCCGCGCCGGCCGGCAACCGCACGGTGCGGTCGATCCGGTCGCTGTCCTCGGAGGCGCGGGCCATCGCCCCGGCGCAGATCGGCCGGCCCTCGTCGAAGACGCACGCCGGGGCGGCCGGGGCGGCGGTGAACACCATCGCGGCCGGCCGGTCGGTGGCCGGTGGGTCCGGCACCACCAGGGTCCGGGCGGCCTCGACACCGGGGATGACGAGTTCGGCGATGCCCACCCCGCCGAAGCCGGCCCGCACGTCGAAGACCTCCTCGACGGTGACCCGGACGAACCGGGTGGGGTAGCCGTCGGGCAGTGTCACCTCGACGGTCTGCCCGGCGGTCTGCACGGTGCTCTGCTGCCGGCCGGCGGTCACGGTGATCCTGGTGGGCAGGGAGTCGGCCCCGGTGTCGAAGGTGATCCGCAGTTGCCGGACGACCTGCGGCCGGTCCAGCTCCACCTCGAACCACTGCCCCGGCGCGCGGGTCCCCGGGGCGGACCGCCAGGACGTGCTCAGGTCGCCGTCGACCGCCGCGTACGGCTGGTGTTCGGGGCGTCCCCCGCCCAGCGGCTGCGCCTGCGACCACGAGCTGGACGCGGACACCCCGCCGATGCCGAGGTAGCGCACCACCGTGGACTGCCCGTCGGCCCACGGCGGCAGGTAGTCCCGGGCCGGTGCGTCGAGCTGGGGGCGGTCCCGGGCGGTCATGGTGGCCGAGGCGTTGTCGTGCTGCTGCCCGAAGGCCACCTCCCGGCGGCGCAACCCGTCGGTGAGCGTCACCGTCGACGCGTCCAGCCCGGCCGGGCGGTCCCCGGCGAGCACGGTCGGCGCGGCGGAGAGCCGGCCGGCGGCGGCCAGCGGCAGCAGCGACTCGGGGCCGCCGACGACAGTGGTCAGGTCGGCGGCGTCGTACGCGACGACCCGGTCGACGTCGCGGCGGACCTCGTACACCTCCAGGGCCCGGACCCCGACGTCCAGTCCCCGGTCGACGACGTTGCCGGGCAGTCGGCCCCCGCCGACCTCGGGGCCGAACCCGCGCACCGGCTCGATGCCGGGGGAACGCAGCAGCGCCTGCCGGACCACCACCGGCCGGACGGCCCCGCTGTGGCCGTAGTCGAGGTCGGAGCGCAGCAGCAGGTACTTCACCCCGGAGCGGGCGAGCAGGTCGGCGAGGCCGGCGGAACCCTCCCCGTCGGCCAGCGCCGACTCGACGGTGTCCAGCAGCCGGATGGTGCCGGGCGGGGTGAGCGGCACCGAGCTGCGCACCGCCCACGGCCGGTCGGACAACGGCTGGGTGATCTCGTCGCTGGGGCTGCCCCACAGGTAGCGGGGGAACCGGGCGGCGGGCACCACCAGCACCCGGTCGTCGCCGACGGCCCGGTCCAGCCAGTCCGACGCCTCCCGCCAGTAGCCGGGCACCCCGGTGAAGCTGCCCTGGGCGGCCAGCCCACCGCCGAGCGCGGGTGTGGCCACCGCGGCGACCGCGACCAGGGCGGTGCCGGTGACCAGGCCGGCACGCAGCCGGACCGGTTGCAACGCCCGGGGCAGCACGGCGGCCAGTTCGGGCCGGTCGCCGGTGCGGGCGGCCCGCAGCACCAGCCCGACCAGGTGTGCCAGGCCGAGGATGAGGGGCAGCCGGAGCACCACGTCGAACTTGTGCACGTTGCGCAGCGGCGCGCCGGCCGCGTCGAGGAAGGTGCGCTGGGTCTGCGCACCGAAGCCGTCGAGCTGACCGAGGTGGCCCAGCCCGACCAGGGCCAGCCCGACCAGCAGGCCGGTGACCAGGAACCGCCGGTGCGGCATGCCCCGGCGGGCCAACCCGGCGATGCCCAGCCCGGCCACCACCAGCGTGGCGACCACCAGGGGACGTTCGGTGGCGAGCCGCCAGCCCGCCGTCCACGGCGGCCCGTACGCGCCGGTGAGGTAGGCGTGCCAGTGCGAGGCGCCGCGCAGCACGGTGGTGGTGTCGGTGGGGGTGGTGGTCACCGGCGCGGTCTCGATGTAGTCGAGGAAGGGCGGGCTGTACCGGCCGAGCAGCAGCAGCGGCACCAGCCACCAGGCGGTCGCCGCGCCCACCGCCAGCCCCCAGGCGAGCAGCGCCTTCACCCGCAGGCGGAACGGGTGCAGGCCGAGCAGCCAGAGCGCGGCCAGCGGCACCACGGCCAGCACGGCTGTCGCGTTGACCCCACCGGCGCAGGCCACCACGAGGGCCGACCGGGTGACCGCCCGCCGCACCGGCACCCCGTCGACCAGCCCGACCAGCGGGACGAGCACCCACGGGGCGAGCGCGCTGGGCCATGCCTCCACCGAGATCGGGCCGAGTTCGGTGAGCAGCCGGGGGGAGAGCGCGAAGGCGGCCCCGGCGAGCAGTCGGGCCCACGGGGTGCCGACGTGCAGCCGCTCGGCGAGCCGGACCACGCCGACGCAGGCCACGGTCAGCAGCAGCGCCCACCACAGCCGCTGCACCACCCACGCCGGTACGGCGAGCAGCTTGCCGAGCAGGAAGAACGGCCCCATCGGCCAGAGGTAGCCGTACGCCTGATTCTGCAACTGCCCGAAGGTGCCGTCCGGGTCCCAGACGTGCAGGGCCCGGGTCAGCCATCCGGCCGGATCGATCGCCAGGTCGACCTTGGTGTCGATGGCGATCAGCCCGGGGTCCTGGAGGAACGCCAGTGCCGACAAAGCCAGACACACCGCCACCAAGCGCACACGCCACACCGTGCTCGATGTGTCGTCCGGCCCCTCGGCCGCCCCCGGACGGCCCGGCGACTGCTGCATCTCGCCTCCGATCGGGCATTGCGACGTGCGTGACGCAGCCCATAGTGTGACGCGACCGCGAAGACTACTCGGCAGTAGGAGTTGAGTGTTGGACGCACCCGCTGCCGCCACCACCAGGCACGTTCTGTTCCTCAACTGGCGGGACACCCGCAATCCGGAGGGCGGTGGCTCGGAGGTCTACGTCGAGCGGATCGCCGGCGAACTGGTCCGCCGCGGCCACCGGGCCACCCTGTTCTGCGCGACCCATCCCGCCGGCACCGCCGAGGAGACCACCCCCGACGGCGTACGCGTGCTGCGGCGCGGCGGCCGGCACACCGTCTACCTCCGGGCGGCGCTTGCGTACCTGGCCGGAGCGCTCGGCTTCGGCCCGCTGAGCCGCCGTCGGGGCGGTCGACCCGACCTGATCGTCGACGTCGGCAACGGGCTGCCCTTCCTCTCCGCCCTCTACGCCCGCCGGCCGGTCATCGCGCTGGTGCACCACGTGCACCGGGAGCAGTGGCCGGTGGTGCTCGGCCCGGGCCTGGCCCGGTTCGGCTGGTGGGTGGAGTCCTGGCTCGCCCCCCGGGTCTACCGCCGCTGCCGGTACGTCACCGTCTCCGCCGCCACCCGCGACGAGCTGGCCACCCTCGGCATCGACCCGGCCCGGGTCGACATCGTGCACAACGGCACCCCGGACATGACCGTCGGCCCGGTGCCCCGCTCGGCGGAACCGTCGCTGGTGGTCCTCGGCCGGCTGGTCCCGCACAAGCAGGTCGAGGTGGCGCTGGCCACCCTCGCCGCGCTCGCCGACGAACTGCCCGGCCTCACCCTGACCGTGGCCGGGCAGGGCTGGTGGGAGGCGCAACTGCGGCACACCACCGCCGAACTGGGCCTCACCGACCGGGTCCGGTTCACCGGCTTCGTCTCCGACGCCGACAAGCGGCACCTGCTCGCCTCGGCCTGGGTGGCGCTCACCCCGTCGCTCAAGGAGGGTTGGGGGCTCACCATCGTCGAGGCCGGCGCGGTCGGCACCCCGACGGTCGCCTTCCGGGGCGCGGGCGGGGTCGAGGAATCCCTGGTCGACGGCGAGACCGGCCTGCTCGCCGAGGACGTCGACGACTTCGTGGCCAAGGTGCGGCGGCTGCTGACCGACGACGACCACCGGGCCACCATGGGCGCGGCGGCCCGCGCCCACGCCGCCCGGTTCACCTGGCCGGTCTCGGGCGAAAAATTCGCGGCCCTCGTGACGAGGGCCGCGAACGGTCCGGCGGGGACGCCGGGCGAGCGGTCGGGGCCGGCGGACACACCGGCGCAACGGTCGGAGCAGGCAGAACAGTCAGGGTCGACGGTGCCGGCGGGATCACCGGCCGGGCAGGTGGAACAGTCCTACCTGGTGCCGTAGACCAGCGGCTGGTTGGCACCACCGTTGCCGCCGCCGGACTCGGTGCGGGCGGCCTGCTCGGCCTTCGCCGCCTCGGCCGCCGACGTGCCGGTCAGGCTGGTGGCCAACGCCACCGTGCCGAAGGCACCCAGAGCGATCGCGGCCACCGCGACCAGAACCAACGAGAGAGCACTGCGCATGGTGCTGTATTCCTCCTCGTGAGCTGCGTGCGCGGGACGTTACCACCAAGTAGCCCATGCCGGGAGAGCCGCGCGGACGATCAACGACGGGCCCGGCAGGCAGCGGAGACAGCCGGCGACCGCCCGGTCACCGGCCGGCCGGATTCTCGTACAGGGTCAGGTCGGGCCCGGCGTACACCTCGCGCAACCCGGCCAGCGTCGCCGGGTCCAGCCGCCGGCCACCGACGGTCCGCTGCACCACCACCCACCGCACCCCGGTCGCGGCGACCGGGCCACCGGCGGCGAGCACCCGGCCCACCTCGGCGGCCCGCGGGTTCTCCCCCCGCACCGCCGTCGTCCCCACCCACAGCGTGTCGTCCACCAGCACGTCGGCGTCGACGTAGCGGGGCAGCGGGTCCAGCACCGTCCGACCGTCGTTCCACGGGTACGCCCGGTAGGCCCCGAACGGCAGCGACAGCACCTCCCCCGACCGGCCGTCCAGCCGCCGGGCCACCGCGTCCCAGTCCGCCGGGTACGCCACCGGACGCAGCCGGCCCGCCGCACCGAACGCCAGGTCGGGCAGCACCACCACGGGCAGCAGCAGCACGGCGGCGAGCACCGCACCGGCCCCACCCGGCGCACCCCGGGCGGCGACCCGGTCGGCCAGCCGCTCCGCCCCCAGCGCGGCGGCCAGCGCCAGCAGCAGCGCGTACGGGACCAGAAGCTTCTGCCCGTCGCGCAGCACCCCGGCCCCGGGCACCGTCGACACCAGCCAACCCAGCCCGGCCGACCCGCCCGGCAGGGCCCCGGCCAGGGCGGCCAGGAAACCGGCCCCGGCCAACCCGACGAGCCGGTACGCCGCCCCGGCCGGCCACCGGCCACGCAACTCCCGCAGGCCGTACCCCGCCAGCACCAGCAGGAGCACCGTCGCCACCGGCGTCAACGGCGACGCGCGGCTCGCCGGGACGGTCTGCCCGTTCCAGATCCCACCGGTGCCGGCCAACGCGCCGACCACCCCGCTCCAGTTCTCCGCCCGCGCCGCGAACGCGGCCACCCCGGCCGGGTCGGTCCGGGCGTCGGCCGCGCTGAACCCGGCGACCACCAGCCACGGCAGGTTCAGCAGCAGCAACGCGCCGACGGCCAGCGCGGTCGTCCGGGCGGCACCCCGTCGGGCGACCAGCACGGCGACCGTGACCAGGGCGACCAGGCCACCCGTCGGGGTGACCACGGCCGGCAGTGCCACCAGCACCAACCGGCGTAGCCCACCCGGCCGGCGCACCCGGATCGCGGCGTCGACCAGCCAGGGCAGCGCCCCGTACGCCAGCAGCAGTCCCCAGTGTCCGATCAGCAGCCGCTCCGCCAGGTACGGCGTCCACGCGTACCCGACCGCGGCGACCACCCGGACCACCGGCCGCCGGGCGGGCACCAGCCGACCGGCCCCGATCGCGGCGAGCAGCAGCACCCCGGCCAGCACCAGCCGTTGCAGCAGCCACCCCGGCACCGCCTGGCTGGCCAGCGAGACCAGAGCGTCCAGCGGCACCGCCCGGGGCAGCGAGTCGACCGGGGCGACCAGTTCGGCCCGCCACGGCTGCCGGGGCACGAAGACCATGTCGTAACTGAGCACGTACCCGGGCGCGGCCAGCGGGGCCAGCACCAGCGCGGTGACGGCCAGCCCGGTGGCGACGAGGATCGGCCTCTCCCGCAGGGGTTGACCTCCTCACTAGGCTGACCCGGCGATCGGCGCCGGCGTGGCGACACTGTACTTGCGCTGCTGGCGACGGGCGGAGCCGACGACCCGGGACGATCACGGGCGGGGCAGCGGAGCACCGGCGGGGCCGGCGACACGGAGCGGTGATGGGCACAGCATCGGACGGCGCGCACGACGGGCGTCCCGGGACCGGCGACGGGCGACCCGGCGCTCCCGACGAGCACCCCCGCCCGTCCGGCGACGTCCCGGACCGGGGTTCGGGCGACGGGCCGGGCCGGAAGGCGGGCGACGGGCCGGGCCCGGGGTCCGGCGGCGGGCCGGGCCGGACGGCCGGCATCGGCGTCGCCGGGGTGGCCGTCACCCTGGCCGGGGTCTTCGTCAACGGGCTCGCGTACGTGGTGCCGGTCCTCGGTGCCCGGCACCTCGCACCGGCCGAGCTGAGCGCGCTGGCCACCCTGCTGGCGCTCGGCGCGATCGGCGGCGTGGCCGGCACCGGCCTGCAGATCGCGGTGGCCGTGCACCGGGCCCGCCACGGTCGGGCCGGCACCGCCCGCCCCACCCTGCTGACCGTGGCGGTGACCGCCGCGCTGCTGGCCGTTACGTTGCCGGTCGCCGCCGTCGGGCTGCGGCTGACCGGTCCGGCGGTGCTGCTGCTCGGGGTGCTGACCGTGGCCGTGGTGGCCGCCGGCCGGTGGCTCGGTGAACTCCAGGGCGACCAGCGTTTCCTGCGGCTGGCCGGCGGGATGGCGTTGCTCGCCGCCGGCCGCTACGGCGGCATGATCGCCGGGCTGGCGCTCGGCGGCGGGTTGACCGGCGCGCTGCTGGCCGGGGCGGTCACCTCCGTGCTGGTGCTGGCGCTGCTGGTCCGGCTCAACCGGGGGGCGGGCCTCGACCCGGTCGCCCCGACCCTGGCCACCCGGACGGTGCTCACCGCCAGCGGGGCGACCCTGGCGATGCTCGTCGTGTCGTACGCCGACCTGCTGCTGGCCCGCCGGTTCCTGCCCCCGGACGCCTCCGGCACGTACGCGGTCGGCACGGTGCTCACCAAGGGCGCGTTGTGGGCCCCCCAGGTGGTGACGGTGATCGCGCTGCCCCGGCTGGCCCGGGGCGACCGGGGCACCCTGCGGGCCGCGCTGCTGCTGGTCGGGGCGGCCGGCGCGGCGCTGGTGCTCGCCGCGACGCTGGCCGGTGGCCTGGCCTTCGGGTTGGCCGGCGGCCCGGAGTACACCCGCCACGGCGGTCTCGCCCCGCTGTTCGCCGCCACCGGGGCGCTGTACGCGCTGGTCTTCGTGCTGATCAACGCGCGGGTCGCGGCGGCCGCGCGATGGCCCTCGGCACCACTGTGGATCTCCACGGCGGGTTTCCTGGCCGCGACCGCCACGGTGGTGCCGCACACCGTCGCCGGGATCGCCGGTGCCGCCCTGGCCACGGCGGCGGTCACCGCCCTCGTCACCGGCGCGCTGACGGTCCGTCGCGGACCGGACGCACCGGCCACACCCACCCGGCCGACGGCTACCGCCCCGGCCGTTGATCGTGACACCCTACGGGTCGGTGACCAGTAGACGGGGGTTCTGGTGGCGGAGGTCGACCCGGGCCGGGAGCCGGTCGGCGTCCGCCGGCCGGCCCGCTGGCTGCTCGTCGTCTGGCTGGTCGGGCTGCTCGCCGCCGTACCCACCGCGACGCCGCAGCCGTCCCGACCCGACGGCGGGACGACCGCCGCCCGGCTGACCGCCGCCTTCGACGACTACGGCGACACCTCCGGCCGGTGGAACGGCGCCGACCGGACGGCCTCGGTACGGCTGCCCGACGGCCGGCTGCTCTGGCTGTTCTCCGACACCTTCCTCGGCCCGGTGTACCCCGACGGCTCCCGCCCCCGCAGCGCGCCGTTCGTGCACAACTCGGCAGTGGTGCAGCAGGGCGACCAGCTCACCACCACGCTGCACGGCGGCACCGCCGACGACCCACGCGACCTGATCCCCGCGACGACACCCGGCGAGTTCTCCTGGATCGGCGACGCCACCGTCGCCGGTGACACCCTCCAGGTGCTGGTCCACCGCTACCGGCGTACCGGCGTCAGCCCGCTGGACCACGCCCTGCTCGGCACCGCCCTGGCCACCTTCGCGCTGCCCGCGCTCACCCCCACCGGGGTCCGTCCGCTGCCCCTGGGCCCCCGGGTCTCCTGGGGCTCCGAGCTGCTCCGCGACGGCGACCACACCTACGTGTACGGCACCGAGGCCGCCGGTGAGGCGAAGTTCGCCCACCTGGCCCGGGTGGCCGGCGACGACCTGACCGGCCGGTGGGAGTTCTGGACCGGCGACGGCTGGTCCCCCGACGACCGCACCTCGGCTCGGCTGCTCAGCGGCGTCGGCACCGCCTACGGCGTGCAGCGGGTCGACGGCCGGTACGTGCTGGTCACCCAGGAGAACAACCTGGTGTTCAGCGGCGACCTGGTGGCCTACTCGGCCGATGCCCCGACCGGCCCGTTCACCGGCCCCGACTACCTGCACCGGGCCCCCGAGACGGCAGCCGGCCACCTGGTCTACGACGTCGACCTGCACCCGGAGCTGGTCCGTCCCGGCCGGCTGCTGTTCTCCTACAACGTCAACGACGTCGACGACGCGGTCACCTACGCCGACGCGGGCCTCTACCGGCCGCGTTTCGTCGAGGTGCCGTGGCCCCGCCGCCGCCCCGACCCGGCCGAGCTGCCCCCGCCGCCGGTGGCGGTGACCGCCCGTCCGGGCGGCGCCGGCACCGCCGAGCTGGACTGGCCGCCGGTACGCGCCGACGACGAGCTGCGCTACCAGGTGCACCGGCGGGACGTCACCGCCGGCCAGACGCATTTCGTCCGGATCGGCGAACCGGTCGACGAGCCCCGCTTCACTGCCGATTTCCTGGTCAACGGGCACGACTACGAGTTCCGGGTGAGCGCCGTGGGCCGGCGCGGCGAGGGCCCGCCCTCACCGGCCGGACGGGTCACCGCCACGGTGCCGCCCCCACCGCCGCCGGGCGGCCTGCGGGCGGTTCCGGGCCGCGCCGGTGACGTCGCGCTGAGCTGGCAACCGGTGCCCTTCGTCCAGCTCTACCGGGTGTACCGGCACGACCTGGACACCGGGGAACGCGGCACGGTCGGCACCTTCACCGGCACCACCGCCACCGTCGCGTTCCTGCGGCACGCGCACCGTTACGAGTTCACCGTGGTCGCGGTCGGCGGCGGCGGGGACAGCCCGCCGTCGGCCCCGGTCGGGGTCACCGCGGTGGTCACCCCGCCCGTGCCGCCGTCGGGTCTGGTCGCCGCCGGGCAGCCCGACGGCACCGTCCGGCTGGCCTGGCGCACCCTCGGGCCGGGCGTCTCCTACCGGGTGTACCGGCGCGACCTGACCACCGGCACCCGGGAGTACGGCCCACCCGCCGTGGAGGCCACCGCCGGGCATCTCGCCCGGCACCTGGAACACGGCCACGAGTACGAGTTCACGGTCAGCGCGGTGAACGGCGGCGGCGAGGGGGCCCGGTCCACGACGGTGCGGGCCCGGGCCCGGTTCACCGCACCCGGCGACGCCCCACGGGCGCTACGCGCCGAGGCCGGTGCCGGCAGCGTCGAGCTGACCTGGCTCTCGTCGGTGCCGGACGGCTGGCACCGGGTCCACCGGCGCGACGTCACCGCCGGGGAACGCGACTTCACCACCGAGGAGATCCCCACCCGGGGCACCCGGGCCGTCGTGCCGGGGCTACGCAACGGGCACGAGTACGAGTTCACGGTGGCCGCGGTGAACCAGGCCGGTGCGGGACCGCGCAGCACGCCGGCACGGGTCACCCCGCAGTTGCCCACCCCCACCGGGCTCGTCGTGACCGCCTTCGGCACCGGTGAGGCCCGCCTGACCTGGCGACCGGCCGGGCCGGGGTTCGCCTACCGGGTGCAGTGGCGCGACGCCACCGCCGGGGAGCGGTGGCGTGTCGACCCGTACCCGGTGCGGGACGCCCGGCACACGGCGGTGCTGCTGACCCGGGGGCACGACTACCAGTTCCGGGTCGCCGTGACCGACGGACGCGACGACGGCCCGCCGACCCCGGCGGTCGGCGTCCGCATCCGCTGACCACCGTCGGTCGCCCACGGCCCCTGTGCCGCCGACCACAGCCGCCGGGCGGTCATCCGGACACCGTGCCACGAACGCCCATACACCGTGTGACCGGCCGCGACACGCGGCGGTGAGGATGGCCGGACGCACGCTGTCGGCTGGCCGTCCGGTTGGCTACCGTAGGTGTCCCTGGGGGCCCGCAACCCCCCACGTGGTACGTCCGATCGAGGTGGCTGTGACCCTGTACGGCGACAAACCGGTCTCCGACGACCGCCCCACGGTGCAGGTCACCGCGGTGAGCTGGCCGTCCGAGGACGAACCCCCACCGGCCGGTGGGGCCGCAGGTCCCGGTGCCGGGCCGGGGCCGTGGTGGCGGCGCGGCCGGGTGCTGCTCGCCGGCGGGGTGACCGCCGCGGTGCTGGCCGGGGTGGTCGGCGCGGGCGCCTGGGCGTACGCCGGGGACGTGCCGCGCGGCACCAACGTGCTCGGCACCGAGCTGGGTGGCCGCAGCCGGTCCGACGCGGCCAGGGAGCTGCGGGCCGAGTTGGAGAAGCGGGCCGCGACGCTCGACGCGCCGCTGACCGTGGTGGTGGGCGAGAACCGGGCGGAGATCAAGCCCGCTGACGTCGGCCTGGCGGTGGACGTGGACGCCACCGTCGCCGCCGCCACCGACGCGCAGGCGCACCCGGTGGACCGGCTGTTCGGTTCCCGGTCGGTCGACCCGGTGGTGACTGTCGACGCCGCCAAGCTGGACGCGGCGCTGCGGCAGATCCTCGGCGAACAAGGCCGGGACATGACCCTGCCGGCGATCATCTTCACCGGCACCACGCCGAAGCCCGTCTACCCGAAGCCGAGCCTGACCCTGGACCCGGAGCAGTCCGCCCGGGTGGTCCGGGCGGGTTGGCTGGCCGGGCAGCCGGTGACGGTGCCGGTGGTGGAGAAGAACCCGGTGACCACCCGGGAGGAGGTGGACCGGATGATCGCCGAGCTGGCGAAGCCGGCCGTCGCCGCACCGGTGACGATCACCTCCAGCAAGGGGTCGGTGAGCGTCCCGCCCACGGCGATCGCCCGCGCGTTGCGCTTCTCGGCCGACGACGAGGGGAAGCTGACGCCGAGGGTCGACGTGAAGCGGCTGCGGTCGGCGCTGGGCAGCAAGCTGGCCGCGATCGAGTCGACGCCCAAGGACGCCGGGCTGACCATCTCGGGCGGTAAGCCGAAGGTGGTGCCGGGCCGGGCCGGCCAGCAGCTCGACTCGGCGGCGCTGAGCCGGGACCTGCTGGCGGTGCTGCCGAAGCCGGACGGCCGGACGGTCACCGGGCAGCTCACGGATGCCGAGCCGGAGCTGACCGAGGCGAAGCTCGCCGAGTTGGGCATCAAGGAGCGGGTCTCCACCTTCTCCACGAAGTTCCCGGGCGGACTCTCCTCGCCGCGCAGCCAGAACATCATCCAGGCCGCGAAGGACGTGGACGGCACCATCGTCAAGCCCGGGGAGACGTTCTCGCTCAACGGGCACACCGGCGAGCGCGGCTACGCCCAGGGCTACAAGGACGCTCCGGTGATCCTCGGCGGCAAGCTGGTGCCCGGGGTGGGTGGCGGCGTCTCCCAGTTCACCACCACGCTCTTCAACGCCAGTTACTACGCCGGACTCCAGGACGTCGAGCACAAGCCGCACTCGTTCTACTTCAGCCGCTACCCGGCGGTGATCGAGTCGACGATCTTCTGGCCGGACCTGGACTTCAAGTTCCGCAACAACACGCCGTACGGGGTCCTGATCGACACCGCGTACACCTCGAACACGATCACCGTGTCGATGTGGAGCACCAAGATCTACGACAGCGTGAAGACCGAGTACGGCCCGCGCCGCAACATCACCTCGCCGAAGACGGTCCACCTGGAGCCCGGCCCGAGTTGCATCGCCGCCGCCGGCAGCACCGGCTTCACCCAGGACGCCTTCCGCGTGATCAAGAAGGACGGCAAGGTCGTCAAGCGGGAGAAGTTCAGCTGGACGTACGACCCCGAGCCCAACTTCGTCTGCGGCCCCAAGCCCTGACCCCACGCCCCACCCGAACGGGTCGGGGACACCGACCCCGGACACGACCGAGCCCCGGCGGCGGGTCCGCCGGCGGGGCGCGCTGTCTCCCCGGTACGCGGGGACTGGCGGACATCCGGGCCGGCGCGGGCCCCAGGTGCTCCCGGCCCATG
>NZ_JBMDWU010000571.1:0-3695 GCF_048594385.1 Micromonospora sp.
GACACCACGGCGAAGACCACCGCCTGCACGGCGACGGGCGCACCCAGCGCGGCGGCCCCGGCGGCGGCGAACGCGCCGACCGCGAACATCATCAGAAACAGCGTCGTCGTGAAGATCTCGGCGACGGCCAACAGCACACCCAGCACGATCCACACCACGGCGTCCACCCCTCGATCGTGACACGTCCACGCGAATCCACCCACTTCTGGTGATCAGTAAGCTCGGTTCAGGCCCGAACCGACCCCGCGAAGGAGCTGCTGGTGACCCTGCTCGCCGAGACCGCCCGCCGGATCGACACCCTCGTGGCGCAGGCCCAGGCCGCCGGGCGCGCCCCCTCCCTGGCGCTCGGGATCGTCCGGGACGGCACGCTGGTCCACCTGGCCACCGCCGGCGACCACCCGCGCCCCGACGCCGACCTCCAGTACCGGCTCGGCTCGATCACCAAGACCATGACCGCCACGCTGGTCATGCGGGAACGCGACGCCGGCCGGCTCACCCTGGACGACCCGTTGGAGCGGCACCTGCCGGGCACCGCCGTCGGCGGGCTCACCCTGCGCCAGCTCCTCAGCCACGCCAGCGGCCTGCAGCGCGAGCCCGACGGCCCGTGGTGGGAACGCACCGAGGGCACCGACCTGGCCACCCTGGTCGCCGGCCTCACCACGGACAAGATCGGCCACCCCGCCTGGCGCGGCTACCACTACTCCAACCTGGCGTACGGGCTGCTCGGCGGGGTGCTGGAGCGGGTCACCGGGACGCCCTGGGCGCGGCTGCTCACCGAGCGCGTCCTCGACCCGCTGGGGCTGCGCCGCACCACCTACCGCGCCACCGAGCCCTACGCGCCGGGGTACGTGGTGCACCCGTGGCACGACACGCTGCGGGAGGAGCCGCGTACCGACACCGGGGCGATGGCCCCCGCCGGGCAGCTCTGGTCGACGGTCACCGACCTCGCCCGCTGGGCGGCGTTCCTGGCCGACCCCACCGACGAGGTGCTGGCCGCCGACACCCTCACCGAGATGTGCACCCCGGTGATGATCAACGACCTGGACTCCTGGCGCGGCGGGCACGGGCTGGGGCTGGAGCTGTACCGCGACGGCGACCGGGTGTACGTGGGCCACGGCGGCTCGATGCCCGGCTACGTGGCCGCCCTCACCGTGCACCGGCCCAGCCGGACCGCCGTGGTCGGCTTCGCCAACTCGTACGGCTTTCGCACCGGGCACATCGGCGGGCTGTCCCGGCAACTGCTCACCCTGGTCCTGGACGCCGAACCGACCCCGGTCGTGCCCTGGCGTCCGGCCGCCGCCCCACCCCCGGCGGAACTGGCCGAGCTGACCGGCCGCTGGTGGTGGATGGGCCTCGAGTACGAGGTCCGGGCCGACCCGGCCGGCGACCTGTGGGCCGGCCGGCCCGGCGAGCCGACGCTGCGGTTCACCCGGACCGGACCGGACCGCTGGCGGGGCCGCTCCGGCGAGGAGGACAGCGAGGTCCTCGCCGTGCTGCGCGACCCGGACGGGCGGGCGGTAGGCCTGGACATCGGCACCTTCGTCTTCACCCGTACCCCCGACCAGGAGCCCTGACCGCCCCGCCGGGGCCGGGCCGGCCGTGGGTGTCAGTCGGGTTCGGTGACGAAGTCGATCAGGCGTTCCATCGCGTTGATCAACGGGGTCTCCACGTCGGCGAAGCTGTCCACCCGGGACAGGATGCGCCGCCACATGTCGGCCGGCTCGGCCACCCCGAGGGCCGCGCAGACACCCTCCTTCCACGGCCGGCCCGGCGGCACCACCGGCCAGGCCCGGATGCCCACCGCGGTCGGCTTGACCGCCTGCCACACGTCCACGTACGGGTGACCGGTGACCAGCACGTGCGGGGAGTTCACCCGGGCCACGATCCGGCTCTCCTTGGAGCCGGGCACCAGGTGGTCGACGAGCACCCCGAGCCGGCGGCCGGGGCCGGGAGCGAAGTCGCGTACCTCGGCGTCGAGGGCGTCGATGCCGTCCAGCGGCTCCACCACCACGCCCTCGATCCGCAGGTCGTCGCCCCAGATCCGCTCCACCAGGGCGGCGTCGTGCACGCCCTCCACCCAGATCCGGCTGGCCTTGGCCACCCGTGCCCGCACGTCGGCCACGGCGATCGACCCGGAGGCGGTCCGGCGGCGGGCGGCGGGCACCGGGGCACGGGCCGGCCGGCGCAGGGTCACCGGCTCCCCGTCGAGCAGGAACGCGGCGGGCAGCAGCGGGAAGACCCGCCGCCGGCCGTGCCGGTCCTCCAGCACCACCGCCGACGCCTCGAACCCGACCACCGCGCCGCAGAACCCCGAGTCGGCGTCCTCCACCACGAGATCCGGTTCGGCGTCGACCTCGGGGGTGACCTTCCGTCGCCGCCAGTCGCCCGCCAGCACGTCCTCGCCGTATCGCCCCGCCATGTCGAGCACGCTAGTCTCCGTCGCGCCCCGGCACCTCCCGACGCGCCCGCCCGATCCGACACGCCGGCCGTCCGGCCACCGTCCCGCCCGGCCGCGCACCCCGCCGGGCGCGTGTCCGCGCCGCAGCGGGCCGTGCCCGCATGGCCCGCCACCTGCGGCGGTGGGCGGACCGGACAGCCGACGATCCGGCAGTCGAGACAGGGGCGGCGGGGAGCACGTACCCTTTTCGGCATGTCCTCCCCCGCAACGGGCGCGGCCACAATGGCCGCGCGCCGGTCGAGCCGTTTCGTGGCCTGGGTACGCGCCTGGCGGGCCGGCCTCGTGCCCTTCGACGAGGTCGCCGAGTCGGTCGCCGGCGACGAGGAGCACCTGGTCGCCGACGCGCCGGGCACCTGGCGGGACGTGCCGCTGCGTGAGGCCGTGCCGGCGCTGGCCAAGCTCTCCCCCGACGAGATCCGGTTGGTGCTGCCCGCGCCGGGCGACCCCCGGGGGCTGCCCGGTCCGGGCGACTTCGCCGGGGCGGCGCTGCTGGCCGGGGAGGCCGTGGTGGCCGGTGCGCTCGGGCTGATCCCCGAGGTGCGCACGCACACCTCCGGCTCCGGGATGACCTGGGAGACGGTGCTGTGGCGGGTCTACCCGCTGCCGGCCGACGCGGCGAGGGCGTCGCTGACCGCGCCGGGGGCCGCCGAGGCGGAGGCGGAACTCGCCACCGCGCTGGCCGAGTCCACCGCCGCGTTGACCCGGCTCGACGTGGCCCAGTGGCGGCCCGAGCTGGCCGGGGCGCTCGCCGCGCTGCGTCGCCCGGACGGCGCGACCGACCTGCCCCCCGGGTTCGACCCGCGTTCCCGGCGGCTGTTCGCCCGCGCCGCCGTGCTCGACCGGGTGCTCGCGCTGGCCGGGGAGAGCGCCCCCGGCGGGGCGATCAACAACCATGAGGCGCAGCAGCGCGACGCGGCGCTGCGCCCGCTCACCCCCGCCTGCCGGCAGGCGCTGGTCGCCGCCTGCAACGCCCCGCTGCGTCCCTGACCGCGCCCGCCCCGCACCGGCCCCCGCCCGCACCCGGTCGGGCGGGCCGGTACGGGTCAGATCTCGTCGATCAGGTCGAGCACCGAGTCGACGATCCGCGACGGCCGGTACGGGTAGCGTTCCGTCTCGGCCCGGGTGCTGATCCCGGTGAGCACCAGGATCGTCTCCAGCCCCGCCTCCAGGCCTCACAGGATGTCGGTGTCCATCCGGTCACCGATCATCGCGGTGCTCTCCGAGTGGGCGTTGATGG
>NZ_JBMDWU010000572.1:0-13604 GCF_048594385.1 Micromonospora sp.
CATCGACCACAGGATGCGGCGGTGCACCGGCTTGAGGCCGTCGCGGGCGTCGGGCAGCGCCCGGGAGTGGATGACCGAGAAGGCGTACTCCAGGTAGGAGTCGGACACCTCGGTGACCAGCGGGTTGTCGAAGACCCGCGCGCCGGCCTGGTCGAAGGCGGACAGGTCCACCTTGGCGCGGTCGTCCTTACGGCGTGCCATCGTTCAGCTCTCTTCCGGGGATACGGCGGCCACGGTGCTCATGCGTCGATCGCGTCGCGGTCGACCCGGTCGGAGGAGTCGATCAGCCAGTTGCGGCGCGGCTCGACCTTCTCGCCCATCAGCAGTTCGAGGATGCGCTCGGCGGCGTCGACGTCGTCGAGGGTGATCCGGCGGACCGCCCGGGTGGCCGGGTTCATCGTGGTCTCCCACAACTCGTCGGCGTCCATCTCACCGAGGCCCTTGAAGCGCGGGATCGGGGTGACGATCTGCCGGCCGGCCTTCTCCAGCTTGCGGACCGTCGCCTCCATCTCGGCCTGGGTGTAGGTGTAGGTGGTCTGTGGGCTGCGCCCCTTCGTGGTGATCTTGTGCAGGGGCGGCATCGCGGCGTAGAGCCGGCCGGCCTCGATCAGTGGGCGCATGTAGCGGGCGAACAGGGTGATCAGCAGGGTCCGGATGTGCGCGCCGTCCACGTCGGCGTCCGCCATGATCAGCACCCGGCCGTAGCGCAACGAGGACAGGTCGAAGGTGCGTCCCGAGCCGGCCCCGAGCACCTGCACGATCGCCGCGCACTCGGCGTTGTCGAGCACCTGCTGGAGGTTCGCCTTCTGCACGTTGAGGATCTTCCCGCGGATCGGCAGCAGCGCCTGATACTCGGCAGAACGGGCAAGTCGCCCTGTTCCGAGGGCGCTGTCGCCTTCCACGATGAACAATTCACTTCTGTCGATGCCTGCGGCGCGGCAGTCGACGAGCTTGGCGGGCATCGACGCGCCCTCCAGGGCGGTCTTGCGCCGGGCGGCGTCCTTCTGCTGCTTCTGGGTCAGCCGGACCCGGGCCGCGTCGACGATCTTCTGGAGCACCGTGCGCGCCTCGGCCTTGCTGCGCCGGTCCTCCAGCCAGGCCTTGACGTGCTGCTCGACCAGGGTCTGGAGCACCTTGGTGATGCCGGCGGTGGAGAGCTCGTCCTTGGTCTGCGAGGTGAACTGCGGCTCGGGGATGCGCACGTGCACCACCGCCGTCATCCCCTCCAGGACGTCGTCCAGGGTGGGCGGGTCCTCCTTGGGCTTGAGCAGGCCCCGGGTGTTGCGGACGGCGTCGGCCAGGGTCCGGGTCAGCGCCCGCTCGAAGCCCCGGCGGTGGGTGCCGCCGTGGGCGTTGCGGATGGTGTTGGTGAAGCACTCGACGGTGCGCTCGTAGCCGGTGCCCCAGCGGAAGGCGATCTCGACCTCGGCCCGGCGCTGCACGTTGGACTGCATCACGCCGTTGGCGTCGGCGGCGTTCTCCCGGTACGTCCCCTCGCCGGTGACCAGCAGGGTGCCGGAGACGGGCCGGTCACCGGCCGGCGCCAGGAACTCGACCATGTCGGTGAGCCCGTTGGGGTAGTGGAAGCGCTCCTCGACCGGCTCCTCGGCGGTCTCGTCGCGCAGCCGGTAGTCGACCCCGGGGACCAGGAAGGCGGTGTTGCGCAGCTTCATCCGGACGGCCTCGACGTCGAGGCGCGCGCCGGTCTCGAAGTAGCGGGCGTCGTGCCAGTAGCGGATCGAGGTGCCGGTGCGCTGGCCCCGCTTCATCGACCCGACGACCTGCAGGCCGGGGCCGGGGGTGAACGGGGCGTCCGGGCCGTCGCCGGCGAAGACGCCGGGGACGCCGTGCCGGAAGGACATGGCGTGCACCTTGCCGCCGCGCCGGACGGTCACGTCGAAGCGGCGGGACAGCGCGTTGACGGCGGAGGCGCCCACCCCGTGCAGGCCGCCCGAGGTCTTGTAGCCGGAGCCACCGAACTTGCCGCCGGCGTGCAGCCGGGTGAGCACCAGCTCGACCCCGGAGATGCCGGACTTGGCGTGCACGTCGGTGGGGATGCCCCGGCCGTCGTCGTCGACCTGCACCGAGCCGTCGGCGCGCAGGATCACCTCGACCGTGGTGGCGTGACCGGCGACACCCTCGTCGGTGGAGTTGTCGAGGATCTCGTTGACGAGGTGACCCACGCCACGACTGTCGGTCGAGCCGATGTACATGCCGGGACGCTTGCGGACGGCGTCCAGGCCCTCCAGGTGGGTGAGGTCGTCTGCCCCGTAGAGGGTCTCAGGCTGTGCGGTCAACTGGTCGTACTCCCCGGTCTCGGCGGTGTGGTGCCGCTCACCGTCTCGATCTCCACGCGCGGCGTGCCGCAGCGAGCGTAGCCCTACGCCCTGACAGCGCCGTGCAGCCCCACGTCGGACGGCGGGTGCGCGTCCGCCGGGGGCAACGCCGCCGGGGGTCGGGGCCTTCCCGGGCGGGGTGCCCGACGGGCCGGAAACGACCGTTTCCACCATTGGACGATCATGTTAAGAGGCATTGACGTCCATCTCGCCAAGTGATCTGATCCGGCCCGGAAGGATCTTTCACATTTCCATGGACAGATGGGGGACGTCATGTCCAGGTTCCACCGTAGCGCCCTCGCGGCGCTGCTCACCGTCGCCACGGCCGCCCTGCCGGTCGCCGTCGGCTCCGCCGCACCGGCCGCCGCCGCCCTGCCCACCGCCGCCGTCGCCCTCGGCGACAGCTTCATCAGCGGCGAGGGTGCCGGGGCGTACTCGGCGGTGACCGACGTCAACGGGGTCGCCCAGCCGTTCCCGGGCTGGTCGGCACCGAACAACAACGCCTACTTCTGCCACCGATCACCCAACGCCTCGCTGTTCAAGGCGGACCTGCCGGGGATCGCCGACCGGTTCAACCTGGCCTGCTCCGGCGGCCAGCCGTACGACATCGCCAACGCCTCGGCCAGCCGCGCCAAGGGCCGCCAGGTCGCCGCCCAGCTCGACCAGTTGCGCGCGGTCGGGCAGACCCACGACATCGACCTGGTGCTGATCGGCCTCGGCTCGAACAACAGCTCGTTCACCTTCGGCACCGTCGCCGAGAAGTGCGCGAACCGGTTCATCGCCGACGCCTGGACCGGGTGGTGGGAGTTCTGGGCGTACCTGGGCGGGCCGGTGGAACAGAAGCCCTGCACGGACGCCGACCTGGCCACCTCCGCCCAGGTCGCCGCCGCGACGGCGGAGACCACGGCGGCGGTTCGGCAGATCCTGACCACGCTGGACCAGATCGACGCCGACGGCCAGCACCGGATCGTCTTCCAGGACTACACCAACCCGCTGCCGCCGGAGCTGGCCTCGACCTACTGGGAGGAGGACAGCCGGGACGACACCCGGGACAAGTTCCGTGACCTGGGGGCCGAGCGGTACGCCGCCGGTTGCCCGATCCACCGGGCCAGTCTCGCCCCCGGCCAGCGCTTCTCGCAGGGCCTGGGCACGCTGGTGAACTCGGTCCGCAGCACGCTGTCCGCCGAGTTCCCCGCCGCCGACCTGGTCTACCTCAACGTGCAGCGGGCCTTCGACGGCGCCCGGCTGTGCGAGTCGGCGGGCAGCCCCGGCAACGCGCTGGCCACCCCGATCCGGCTCCAGGACGGCACCTCGGGGGTCTTCGTGACCAGCCTGTCCGGCTACGACAAGCTGGACATCCAGCGGATCGCGAACACCTGCGGGACGTACTTCCAGACCTGCCAGGAGTCCTGGCACCCGAGCGCGGCCGGGCACCAGGTGCTGGGTCGGTGCCTGAGCGGCGCGGCGGCGACCGGCGCCCGCGCGGTCTCCTGCGTCCGCTCGCCGGACGGGACGATCCAGGTCAGCTGAAGCGGCGGCCGGTGGGGTGACCGTCCGGGTCGCCCCGCCGGTCGACCGGTCCGCGTCCGCCGGTCCCGTTCAGGTCTGCGCCGGGGTGCGGGCCGCCGGGCCGGACGCGGGAGTGAGCAGCAGGGCCGCCGCCGGGCCGTCGGCCAGTTCCGCCAGGGGCATCTCGTCGAGTACGGCGAGGAAGGCGGCCTGGGCGCGGCGGAGCTGGACCCGCAGGCGGCAGCCGGCGCGCAGGGCGCAGCCGGTCTCCTCGCAGGAGACCACCTCCCCCTCCCCCTCGAAGGCGCGCACGACCCGGCCGACGGTGATCCGTTCGGCCCCCTCGGCGAACGCCACCCCGCCGGAGCGGCCCCGGACGGTGAACAGCACCCCGATGCGCTGGAGCCGCTGGACCACCTTGGCCACGTGGCTGCGGGGCAGGTCCAGCCGTTCGGCCAACTCGTCGACGGTGGTGCGGGTCGAGGCGGGGGCGGTGAGCATGGCGATCCGCAGGGCCATGTCCGTCGACAGGTTGAGCTTCACGATCCGACCCTAGCCAGCGCCCCTGGTGGCGAACAGGGGCCGGGCGGCGGTGGCCGGCACGCCGACGGGCCCGGGACTTTCGGCCCTAAGAGGACTTTCAAATTCCTGTTTGAGTGGTCTCCGGTACCCATCTGGAGGAGGAGCCGTGCTCTCGGAGTCGTCAGCCGCCGTCGTCACCGCCACCCTGCCCGTGGTCCGGGCCCACGCCGACCGGATCACCGGCCGGTTCTACGCCCGGATGTTCGCCGCCCATCCGGAACTGCTGAACCTGTTCAACCGGGGCAACCAGGCGACCGGCCGGCAGCAGGCGGCGCTGGCCGCCTCGGTCGTCGCGTACGCCGGGCACCTCACCGGCGAGGACGCGACCGGGTGGACGGCGGTGCTGGAGCGCATCGCGCACAAGCACGCCTCGCTGGGCATCGCCGCCGGCCAGTACCCGCTGGTGGGCAGGCACCTGATGGCCGCCATCGGCGAGGTGCTGGGCGCGGCGGTCACCCCGCAGGTCGCCGCCGCCTGGGACGAGGTGTACTGGCTGATGGCCTGCGAGCTGGTGGCCCGGGAGGCCCGGCTGTACGCGGCCACCGGGCTGCCCCACGGCGGGGTGGTCTGGCGCGACTGGCGGGTCACCGGGGTCACGTCGCAGGCCACCGACGTCGTCTCGGTCACCCTCGTCCCGGTCGACGGCGGTCCGGTGCCGGGCTTCGTCCCCGGCCAGTACGTCTCGGTCGCGGTGGACCTCGACGGCGGACGCGGCCGGCAGATCCGGCAGTACAGCCTCTCCGGCCGTCCCGACGCCGACCACTGGCGGATCACCGTCAAGCGGGTACGTGGCACGGCCGGCGCCCCGGACGGGTTGGTCTCCGGTTTCCTGCACGACCACGTCGGCCCCGGCGACGTCCTGCGGCTGAGCCCGCCCTTCGGCGAGGTGAGCGCGGTGGCGGGCCGGGGGCCGCTGTTGCTGGTCAGCGCCGGGATCGGGCTCACCCCGGCGATGTCGGCGCTGGCCCACCTGGCGGCGACCGCGCCGGACCGGCCGGTGGTGCTGGCCCACGCCGACCGGGACGGTGCCGCCCACGCCCACCGGGCCGACCTGGTCGAGCTGCACGCCCGGCTGCCCCGGCTGCGGCTGCGGCTGTGGTACGAGGAGATCACCGGCGACGACGCCCCGGCGCTGCCGGCCGAGGTGAGCCGGGGCCGGATCGACCCGGAGCTGATCCCGCTCTCCCCCGACGCGCACGTGCACCTGTGCGGTCCACTGCCGTTCATGAACCGGGTCCGCGGCGGTCTGCTGCGCCGGGGGGTGCCGGTGGAGCGGATCGCCTACGAGGTGTTCGGGCCCGGGATGCTGCCCGAGGTGGGCTGAGCACGGCTGGTCGCGGGGCACGCAGGGCGCTCGGACGGGCACGCAAAGTTGATGTTTACCGCTTCCGCGCTGGGCAACTGGTTCGGCATACCGGGCGGCGCGTGACGTCCGGGCACCGGTGCCGCGAGGGCGGCCGGGTGCCCGTCGCGCGCCCGGTGCGCGGGACCGGGTGATGACGCCGGCCGGAAGCCCCCGCACCGGATTCCGCCTCGCCGGTGACCGGATCACGGAGGAGGAAGCATGCGCATCGCGATGGTCTCGGGGCACGCCAGCCCGCTCGCCGTCCCCGGCGGACAGGATGCCGTGGGCCTGCACCTGCACGTCGCCGAGCAGGCGGCGGCGCTGGCCGCCGAGGGCCACGAGGTGCGGGTCTACACCCGGCGGGACGACGCCACGCTGCCCGACACGGTGCCGACCGACGCGGGGTACCAGGTGTGGCACGTGCCCGCCGGCCCCGCCCGGCCGGTGCCGGCCGAGGAACTCCTGCCCCACGTGGGCGAGTTCGGCCGCTGGCTGGCCGCGCACTGGCAGCAGGCCGACTGGCGGCCGGACGTGACGCACGCCCACTTCTGGCTGAGCGGCCTGGCGGCCGTGCACGCCGGCCGGCGCACCGACACGCCCGTGGTGTTGACGTACCACGACCTGGGCAGCACGTACCGACGCCGCCCGGGTGGCCGGGAGCCGGCCGGCCGGGGACGGATCGGCTACGAGCGGGCGCTCGGACGGGCCGTCGACCGGGTCGTCGTCCAGTCGCACGACGAACTGGGGGAACTGGTCCGGCTCGGGGTGCCCCGGGCGAAGCTGACGCTGGTGCCGTCGGGGGTGGACGAGCGGCTGTTCACCCCGACCGGTCCGGCCGCACCGCGCGCCCCGGGCCGGCCCCGGCTGCTCACCGTGGGGCCGCTGCACGAACGCCGGGGCGTACAGGACGTCGTGCGGGCGCTGCCCGGGGTGCCCGGGGCCGAGTACGTGGTGGTCGGCGGGCCGCCGGCCGGGTCGCTGGCGACCGACGACGTCGCCCGCCGGTTGACCGCGCTCGCCGGGTCCTGTGGTGTCGCCGACCGGGTCCGGCTGGTCGGCGCGGTGCCCCGCGAGGAGTTGGCGGCCTGGTACCGCTCGGCCGACGTCCTGGTCGCCGCCCCGTGGTACGAGCCGTTCGGCCGTAGCCCGCTGGAGGCGATGGCGTGCGGCGTGCCGGTGGTCGGCACGGCGGTCGGCGGGATCACCGACAGTGTGGTCGACGGGCTGACCGGGGACCTGGTGCCGCCGCGCGACCCCCGGGCGCTGGGTGCCGCGGTCCGCCGGCTGCTCGCCGACCGGGTCCGCCGCTTCGCGTACGCCACGGCGGCGTTGGACCGGGTGCGGGTGCGCTACTCCTTCCGGCACTGGGCGGAGCAGCTCGGTGGCGTCTACGCCGCGGTCAGCGGGGTCGGTCGGCTGGCTCCGGCGGCGGCCTGACCGGCCGCGACGGGCCGCCCGGGCGGCGCGCGGACCACTTATTACCGGCCGGTAGGATGGGCCGGTGAGCGGGGACGCGGAGTACACGCAGGAGTTCGTCGACGTCGACGGGGCCCGGATCGGCATCCAGGTCTATCCGGAGCCCGCCGGCACGCCCGCCGCGCCGGTGGTGCTGATCTGCCCGGCGATGGGGGTACGCGCCCGCTACTACCGCCCGTTCGCCGCCACGCTGCGCGCCGCCGGCCTCGCCGTGGTCGTCGCCGACCTGCGCGGCACCGGGGCCAGCACACCCCCGCCGTCGCGGTCCTGCCGGTACGGCTACCGCGAACTGGCCGCCGACGTCGGCGCGGTCCTCGACGCGCTCAAGTCCCGACGGGACGGCCGGCCGACGCTGCTGCTCGGGCACTCCCTCGGCGGGCAGGCGGCCCTGCTGCACCTCGCCCTGCACGGCGTCGACCAGGTCGACGGGCTGGCCCTGCTCGCCGTCGGCATGCCGTACTGGCGCGGCTACCCGGGCCTGCGCCGGTACGGCGTGCTGCCGTACAGCCAGGGGATCGCGGCGGTCGCCGGGACGCTCGGGGTCTGGCCGGGCTGGGGGTTCGGCGGCCGGCAGGCGCGCGGGGTGATCCGGGACTGGGCGCACACCGCCCGCACCGGCCGCTTCCCCACCCTCGACGGGGTGGACGGCGACGCGGCGGTGGGCCGGCTGACCCTGCCGGTGCTCGCGGTCAGCGTCGACGACGACCAGTACACCCCGCACCCGATCGTCGACCACCTCTGCACCAAGCTCACCGCCGCGCCGGTCACCCGGCACCGGTACACCTCGGCCGAGGCGGGGGCCCCGCTGGACCACTTCCGCTGGGTCCGGGCCGGCCTGCCGCTGAGCCGGCGGGTGGCCGACTTCGCGGCCGGTCTGCCCCGCCGCTGACCCCGGTGTCCGGTCCCCCGTACGCCCGATCCGGATCATCGGTGACCCGGCCGGCAGCCGGGCGCGTAGCCCCCGTCGGGACGGGTATGCCGCTGCGCCCGAACACGGTGGAGGGGGATCAGATGTCGGAACGACACACCGCACTGCGCTCGATGCACGATCTCGGCCTGGCGGCCTGGTTCGGTGGTTCCCTGATGGGGGCGCTGGGCGTGAACGGAGCGGCGGCACGGATCAGCGACTCGACCCAACGGCTTCCGGTGGCCTCGGCCGGCTGGTCGCGGTGGACGCCGGTCAACGCGGCGGCGATCGGCGCGCACCTGGCCGGCGCGGTGGGTGAGCTGGCCACCGAGAGCCCCCGGATGATGGCCCAGTCCGGGGTGGGCCGGATGAGCGCGGTGAAGACGGCGCTGACCGTCGGCGCGCTCGCGGTCACCGGGTACAGCCGGTTGGTGGGCATGAAGTTGCAGAACGCCGGCAACCCGCCGGTGTCGGGGACCACCGAGCCCAACTACCAGACGCCCGCCGAGGTGGCGCACCGGCAGCGGCAGATGAAGGTCCTCCAGTGGACCATTCCGGCGTTGACCGGGGCGTTGGTGGTGGTCACCGCGTACATGGGTGAGCAGCAGAAGCCGGGCCAGGTGTTCCGGGGGATGCTCGGGCGCGCCGGTGGGCTGATGGGCGCGCCGATGACGATGGGTCGGCTGGCCGCGACGGGGGCCCGGCGACGGATGGCGATGGCCGGCTGACCGGCGGGCCGGGACCGGCCGGTACGGGGGTCGCCGTCAGCACGGACGGCGGGCCCCGTACCGGCGCGGTCAGTGACCCGTACCGGCGCGGTCAGTGACCGACGGCCGCCGTCGTGGGAGCGACCCCGAGCAGTTCGGCCAGCCGGGCGGCGTCGCGCTGGGCCTGCCCGGCGCAGCAGTTGTTGAACAGCACGTGCAGCTCCCCGGACCGGTCGGCCAGGTCGGTGAGCAGGTCGGCCCAGCGGCGTAGTTCGTCGTCGGCGTAGGCGTACCGGAACCGGTCCTCCTTGCTGCCGTGTTCCCAGTGCGCGCTGTGGCCGTGCATCCGCACCAGCACCGGCTCGGCGGTACCGATCATGATCGGGGGCACCGAGGACGGGTGCCCCTGCGGCATGTCGACGCAGACCAGGCTGAGGTCGTGGTCGCGCAGGAAGGTCACCGTCTCGGCCGCCGCCGCACCGTCGAACCAGGACCCGTGGCGCAGCTCCACGGCGACCCGCCAGGGCCGGCACCGGTCGGCCAGTTCCGTGATCCGCCGCCGGGCGCCCTCCCCCCGCACCAGCCACGGCGGGAACTGCAACAGCACCGCGCCGAGCCGGTCGGCCGCCGCGAGCGGTGCCAGCGCCGCCCGGAACCGGGTCCACAACTCGTCGTACGTCGCCTCGGGCAGGTCCCGGCGGCGGACCCGGGACGGCCCGGTGGCCGGTCGCAGGTCCTTCGGCAGCACCTGCACCGGTGTCGGGTGTCCGGTGAAGAGGCTGAACGCCTTGACGTCGAAGGTGAAACCCGGCGGGGTGGCCGCCGCCCAGCCGCCGGTGGTCTCCGGCACCGGGATGGCGTAGTACGAGGTGTCCACCTCGACCAGCCCGAACCGCCCGGCGTACCAGCCCAGCCGCTGCGCCGGGGTGCGCACCGACCGGGGATACCAGCCGGCGCGCAGCAGCGTCTGATCCGCCCAGGACGACGTTCCCACCCTGATCGTTCCCATGTGGTCCAGTCCACCGCCCGGCGGCCGGATCGGCAACCGCAGGGGCGGACGCGGTCGGAGGCGCGGTGTGGCGGGGCGGAAAGTGTCGGGGGGTGGCCCTAGCGTGACCCTCGACGACATCGACCACGGAGGGTGGCGGATGACCACTTCGGAGCGGGTGCTCACCGGCGAGAAGGCCGACCTGTTGCAGTCCCTCGGCCAGCACCGCGGCTTCCTGCGGCACACCGTGCGCGACCTGACCGACGAGCAGGCGGCGACCCGCAGCACCGTCAGCGAGCTGTGCCTGGGCGGCCTGATCAAACACGTGACCCTGGTGGAGCACCGGTGGGCGCGGTTCATGGCCGGTGGGGCCGAGGCGATGGAGAGCGAGCCGGTCGACTGGGCCGGCATGTTCCGGATGACCGACGACGACACCCTGACCGACCTGCTCGCCCGGTACGCCGAGACGGCGGCCCGCACCGACGAGCTGGTCGCCACCCTCGACCTGGACACGGCCCACCCGTTGCCGGAGGCGCCCTGGTTCGAGCCGGGAGCGAGCTGGTCGGTGCGCCGCACGGTGCTGCACGTGATCGCGGAGACCGCCCAGCACTGCGGGCACGGCGACATCATCCGCGAGTCCATCGACGGCGCGAAGACGATGGGCTGAGCCCGGCCGGTCAGCGTGGGCGGTCGACGACGTAACGGGTCAGGCCGAGCAGGAACCGGCCGTCCTCGGTGCCGGCCCGGTCACCGAGCACGGCACGTCCCTCGGCAAGCGCCGCGTCGGCCAGTTCCCGGGCGCTGCGCCGGGCCACCTCCACACTGTCGTACGCCGTCAGCCGGCGGTGCAGCCAGCGCACGTCGGCCGCCGTCCGGTCGGCGCGGGGGGTGCCGAGGAAGGCCACCGTCCGTTCCCGTTCCCCGGCGGTGCAGCGGGCGAGGAAGTCGATGAGGATCAGGGTGCGCTTGCCCTCCCACAGGTCACCGGCGATCTCCTTGCCGTAGGCGGCGTACTCCCCCACCAGGTTCAGCACGTCGTCGGTGATCTGGAAGGCCGCGCCGAGGTACCAGCCGTAGCGGTCCAGCCGGTCGGTGCGCAGCCGCCCGCCGCCGGCCGCCAGCACCCCGGTGCGGCACGGGTAGATGCAGGTGTACCAGGACGTCTTCTTCAGGCACATCCGGTAGTAGTCGTCGGGGGTGAGATCGCAGGCGTTGTCCCTGATCCAGCCGATCTCGATGGCCTGGCCCTCCAGTGAGTGGCGCAGCATCAGCCGGGTCTGTTCGACCAGTTGCCAGGCGGTGCCGGAGCCGAGGCCGTCCCGGTTGGCCAGCAACCGGTCCAGGGCGAGCAGGTTGGTCATGTTGCCGACGTTGAGCGCCACACCGACGCCGTACGCGGCGGGCAGGGTCGGTGCGCCCCGCCGCTGTTCGCTGCCGTCCTGGATGTCGTCGTGGATGAGGAAGGCGTTGTGGAACAACTCGACGGTGGTGGCCACGTTGACCGCCGCCTCGTCCGGTTCGTCGCCGTCCCCGGCGAGCCGGCACGCGGCCAGGCAGAGCGCCGCCCGCAGCCCCTTGCCGGAGCGGCGGGGATAGTCGGCGACCAGGTCGTAGAGGTAGCGGGGGCCGCCGGTGGGCAGCTGGGCCAGCAGGGTCGCCATGGTCCGCGCCCGGTAGCGGTCCAGCACCTCCTCGACCCGGTCGTCGATGCCCGGAACGGTCATCGGCTCAGGCCACCGGGTCGGGCCCGCCGTCGGCCGCCGGGGCCCCCGGGTCCCGGTCGACGCGGACCGGGCCGGTCGGTTCGTGGCCCTGGCGGGACACCCGGTCGATCAGCCCGTTGGCCAGTTCCGGGGTGAGCCGGGCCAGGTCGAGCAGGCTGTCCAGCACGTCGTGGGCGTCGGCGGCGTAGCGGCGGGTCAGCTCGCCCCGCTCGCCGGTGATCGGCAGTTGGGCGACCACCATGTCGATCAGCGCGTGGGTGTCCCTGCGGACCCGCCCGGTCACCTCGTCGAAGGCCGCCGGGTCGACCCGCCGGTCGGCGGTGAGTTTCTCCTGGAGCCGGCGGGCGCTGTCGATGCCGGCGGACAACTCCTCCTCCAGCACGGATGCCGCTCGGGTGACGGCGGCCGACATCTCGTCGCCGAGCTGATCGAAGCGTTCGTCACGGTGGGTGTCACGTTCGGGCATGGCCCAACCTCCCTCGATGCGACCTGTCCAGCGGATTTTTACACCAGCGCATACCGACCGGTCACGTACTGTAGGGATGCCGACCCGGTTTTCGTCCCCGCCGCCCGGCTCGGGTGTGACCGGGGCCACGTCGGGCCCCGTCGGCGTGACGTCCCAACCCGCGCCGACGCTGAGGGACACGAGATGACCCGATACCGCCTGGATCAGGAAACCGCTGAGCGGCTGCTCAGCGGGGCGGTCGACGGGTCGACCGGCCCGGTCCGGCCGCTGGTGACGCTGCTGACCGCGGTGCACCCCGCCCCGGCCCGGGACGAGCTGCCCGGGGAGTCGGCGGCGATGTCGGCGTTCCGGGCCGCGCGGGCCACCCTGGCCATCCCCGTCCCCGACCGGCCCGCGGATCCGGCCCGAGACCCGGACGGGCCGGTGGACGGCAACGACCCCGGGCCGGATCACCCGCCGGGACCCGGCTGCCCACCCACGACCGGTGACCGCAACGACCGACGGCCGCCGACCCACGACCGATGACCGAGACGGCCGCGGCCGGTGTGGTCGGCCGGACGCGGCCCTCCAGGTCGGTGCCGGCCAGGCCGCCGGGCCCACGACCGGGGACCGCTGGCGCGTGACCTGCGGCCGGTGGCCCGGCCACGGCCGGGGGCGGCGACGGCGGGGCTGGTAGCTTGCGCCGATGACTCTGCGGCGTCGACGCCTGGCGGTGGCCTTCCGGCTGGCGATCGTGATCGGTGTGCTGGCCGGGATCGTGCTCACCGCCCTGGGCCCGGCCACCGTCACCGGGCTGCTGCCGTACTTCACCATCCAGAGCAACCTGGCGGTCGGGCTCTTCGCCGGCTACGCCGCCTGGCAGGCCGCGCGACGTCGACCCGAACCGCCGTCGGCGCTCAAGGGCGCGGTGACCCTCTACGTCACCATCACCGGCGTGGTCTACCACCTGGTGCTGGCGAACCCGGCCAGCCCGTTCGCGATGACCCAGCCCGACCGGGCGCTCGGCGAGGCGGTGGGCAACCAACTCCTGCACACCGTCGTTCCGCTGCTCGCCGTCGCCGACTGGACGCTGTTCGACCCGCGCGGCCGGCTACGCCCCCGGTACGCCCTCTGGTGGCTGGCGTTCCCGCTGGCATACCTGGGGTTCGCCCTGGTACGTGGGCTGATCGTGCACCGCTACCCGTACCCGTTCATCGACGCCGGGCAGCTCGGCTACGACGGCGTCGCGGTCAGCGCGGTCTTCTTCGCCGTCGCCTTCTGGCTGCTCGGCCTGCTCTTCGTGGGCGTCGACCGGGCCCTGTCCCGGTGGGTCACCCACCCGCCCGCCGACCCGGACGCCCCGGTGCAACCGGCACCGCCGGCCGGGCGGTCAGCGTAGCCGGGGACGACGCCCCGGGCGGACGGCCGACCGGTCCCGGCCGTACGCGTCGGCCCGGCCCCACCCGCCGGGCACGTCCAGCCGTACGATCCGGCCGAAACCGGCGGGCAGGGCCGGGTTCACCAGCAGGTAGTCCCCCCAGGGCCGTAGCCCGACGAGGGTGCCGAGCAGCATCAGCACGGCGCC